>PUNN01000373.1 GCA_003552605.1 Phycisphaeraceae bacterium | reverse complement strand
ACTCAAGAAGGCCGGCTGCCTTGCCATCGACCTCCGCCCCGGGGGCCTGCTCTCCGGCCCCCGGGCGGTGCTGCTGTGGGCATTGACGCCGAAGGTGCTGCGGAAGCTGGCCTGACAGGTACGCAACGTATCGTGTCCGCCGAAGGGCCATCTTGCGTTCGTGCGTCACCGGCACGTACAATTGATAGCCGTTGACGTCTCTGTCACTTACGACTTCTGGGTTGATCGGCAAGGGAACTCTGGCCATGTCGAAGTGGACAATAAGATTGGCGTTGCTGCTGCTTTGTGCGATCGCGCCCGGTGGGTGCCAGCTAGGCGAACAGTCCGGGGATCGCGCCGGGGGGCCTTCTAGGGGTTCTGAGAAGCCGTCCGACAGGGCTGACGCGCCTGATCCGGCCGGTCAGCGACTGCAGCATGTTGAAGTGCTTCAGTCCAGAGTTTATGACGATCGGTTTACCTTTACACTTCGCGCGCATTTCGAGCATGGAAATCGTGACGAGCAGGAAGTCGAAATGCTTTATCGCGATGGCGAATGGTACATCCGGTTTGCGGGAAAGCCCCGATATGGACCGCGTGGTAGACGGGATGCCCCGGGTGAAATGGATGCTGCGGAAGTCGCTCGCGCATTCTATGGTGCCGCGATCAAACGCGTGCCCCGGCGGTTCGTCGAATACACTGACCCACGCGTCCGGATCAGGGAGGAGTTGATCAAATCTGACTCGAAGAAGTGGATAAGCGATTGGGCCGGCGAAAGAGGCCATCTCGAAGCCGTCGAATTGGTCGACGAGCAGGTTGAGGATGACCGTGGTGCTGTTCAGTTGCGCATCACGTTCGAGGATGGTACAACCGAAGAGGTTGAAAAAGAAATGATCCGGTTTGATGGTCTTTGGTATATCGCGGGTGAGTACAGCGAAATCGAACGCGACGAGCCCCCCAGGGAAATCCAGCCCCTGCCGCAATTCAACGCCGATGACACCGACGAGTATGTACCGGAGGACGAGCAACCATAAGCGGCGGCGCACAAGAGACAATGCCGCTCGGGTATTTTTATACGTCCTCCACCGGATTTGCCGCACCCACCTGGATGCCGCGCCTCGGTCCCTGCTTCACTCAACTTCCACCCACCGCCGCTCCGGCGCGCCGGCAGAGATCGCTTCCATCGCCAAGTTGCGCGCGGTGGTCTTCACGGGACTGACAACCGACCGTTACATCCACCATGCTCTCGCCACCGAATGCCTCCCCCCGGCTGCATCCTCGTGGCCACCTGGCCCACACGGATGAGCAAGGCCACCGCGCTCCGTCGCCATCAGATCATCCGCCGGGCTGATGGCATCACGCTCGCCCGGGCGTTGACCACCTGGGTGTTCATCGATAGCGAAACAGTCCGGCCGCGCCGGATGCCCGAGCCGCTGATCCGCGCCTTCAACCCGCGGGAGCGGCCATCCTGCTGACCGGATTCAGTACCACCGCTCCGCCACCCTACGGGAGAGACCACCATGCAGCTTTACCTTTTCCGCCACGGCATCGCCGAGGATGTCAGTGCCGATGGCAGTGACTTTTCCCGCCGGCTGACGAAGGAAGGCATCGACCGCACCCGCCGCGCGGCGGGGGGCCTTTCACGCCTGATCGATCCGCCCGAGCACATCCTCAGCAGCCCCAAGGTCCGTGCCGTCGAGACCGCCCGCCTCGCGGCGGAGGTCTTTGAACGCGACATCACGACCGAGGATTCGCTCGCCCACGAGGCACTCGACCCGATCGTGGAGGTTGTCCGCGGACACAAGGCCGAATCGCTGATGCTTGTCGGGCACGAGCCCACGTTCAGCCGCCTTGCCGAGCATCTCTGCACCGCCGGCCGCGCTGCCGACTTCATCCAACTCAAGAAGGCCGGCTGCCTTGCCATCGACCTCCGCCCCGGGGGCCTGCTCTCCGGCCCCCGGGCGGTGCTGCTGTGGGCATTGACGCCGAAGGTGCTGCGGAAGCTGGCTGAGGAATAACGGCTGTCCCGGCTGCCGGGAGGTGCCAATCGACGAAAAGATGCCATTCAGGATGGGGGGGCACTCTGCTGGCCCCAGCATGCGGTATTTCTGAGTGGCATCACCCCAATATGTTGGGCTCTGTGGGATTGTGTAAATACCCTTGGCGAACTTCGCAGATCCTCGTTGCGTTCGCAATCGCGTCGTGCAACAATGTCGTGGCGGGTATTTTTGCAAGGTTCACCAAAGGTCTGCTGGTTCAGCATGGGGTGCATGACATGCGCCGCGGGCATTTTTCTCCCTCTCCCTTCGGGAGAGGGAGTGAGAGCCTTCCGTGGCGCGTGTCATGCACCCTTCAGCATGGACAAGGCACCTCTCGTGTTGCAGATGAAGTTTCTGTCGGTATGATTCACTTGTCGCATTTCCCGGTTATCATGAGCCAGTGCGACTGATGCGCGATGTGCAGCCGGACATGTGATGCGCCCCCGCTGCTCGTCGCCACGACCGGGATTGGGGACCGCTCATCATGGGTAAGCTTTATGGTAATCGAGTGAATCCGATACGGCAGCGCTTTGCCATGGTGCGCATTGTGGCGTTAGCCATACTCGCCATCGGGCTTTCCATGCTCGGATCACAGCATGCGGCGTCGACCCCATCGCCGCAATTCAACCTGCCGGGGCTGCGATCGGCCACACCCTCTGTGCCTGGCGCCGGCACGGAAGTATGTGTACCCTTCTTTCTGTAAAAGAGAAAAATACTCCGTCCTCCCCGCCGCCTTGTCCTCCGGATCCGGGTTGTGGAAAACCTGTCGCGACCTGTCGGCAGGCTGTCGGCAAACGGAAGGGAACTGTCGATGAACTGTCGATGAGCTGTCGAGGGAAGGGGTGGGGGTTGACAAAGAAAAACGGCGAGTGCATCAAGCTCCTGTCACAGCAACCAACCATGAAAGGAGACCCGATGACTCGCCTCGAAGATTCTAACGCCATGATGCAGGT
>PUNN01000065.1 GCA_003552605.1 Phycisphaeraceae bacterium | reverse complement strand
CGCCGTCTACTCTCTCCCGGCGTGATTTGCCGCTCAGGAATTCCGGCGCCCTCTTTTTCGCCTCCTCCATGAAAAAGTGCTTGTCCACCGGCTTATTACAATGAGGACAGCAACCTTGCCGTCCCGCCATCCGACTTTCCCATTCTTCGCGTGATAATCTCTTCGCTTGCGTCATAAGTCACCTCTAATTAAGAGTTAAACTTGCCAGGCTTTATTTTGATGTAGCGAATCACATTCACATCATCACCGGCAGCCTCTCGCCGCTTCGCCTCTTCATACTTTTCTTGATATTCTGGACATACATTCCCGTCCTCATCTGCAAATACTATAAAGACTTCCGGGAATTCCTTTTTGCCTTTCACCTTCCCTTCAATCCTATCGAGTCTTGATCTTATTTGCTGCATGGATTAACCCCCTCAAATTCAAATTCATAGATATTCGTATCCGGCCCGGCCCGCCTGAGCGCATCGCGCCTGGCCTCACTATCATTCGCCATAATGAAAACGTCTGCATCGCTTGACGTCTCCTTTCGCCTGCGTTCAATCTTATCTAAGCGTGATCGTATAGTCATGTTTTATCCCCTATCTGATTTTCAAGATTTTCTATACGCTCCAGTATATCCGCTTCGAGCGGTTTTCCGAGTATCCGGTCAAACAGTATCCTGGCCGCCTGTATATCCCCGCCCTTTGCAGCGTCAACGAGCGCCCGGATAACGTCCTGCATGTCCTGCTCTGTTACAGTGTCAAAAAGTGCCTTCCGGAGCTGTGCAACTCTGGCCGCGTGCGGGTTGCCGGGGCCGCCCGGGTTACCGGCTGCAAAGGTGCCGTCCGGATTCCTTCCGCCGTCTTGTTCTTTTTCGTTCATGGTTTCAACCTCCGTTATATCCGTTTGTAAACGGTCTTTATCTCTGTTATTCACCTGTCAAACGGTCTGAATAGCATCCAATTCACAATAAAACTCACAACAAAAACGCCACCCATCACTGCTAATATAAAAGCCCATGCTGTCATTTTTCATTCCTCTATTAAGAGTTTGATTTATAATACTGGAGCTGCTGCATATAATCGCGTTTTGAGTCAAATAAAACGTCTCCATTTTCTTCTATCAAATCACCTTCCGGCCTGGCCGGTCGTTCCCATTGCATTGCGCTCTCTTCGGCATGTATAGCTTGCCATACACTCTCCAAACGCTCCCGATATGGAGCCAGCTCACCTTCCAATTTATCCGATAACGCCTGGAGTTCGGCCTGGTAACTGTCCACAATATCGCGCACCTGAGCCTCTGTTCCCCGGAGTTCCTCTCTATAATCAGCCGTCTGACGCCGCCAGTCTCTCTCCGCCATATCCTGAACTTCACTTCCCGCCCTCATTAAACGTTCGGCAAGCTCTGCATCATAGTATCTGTCCGCTGCATCCTCAACAATCTGAGCCAAACTCCCCTCGTGGAGCGCCTCCAGCGCGTCAAGTTCCACAGCGCCGGAGCCGTTTTGCTCTTCAAAGTTTGCTCTCCGCCGGTCGCTCTCTTTTATCGGCGTTCGCGGCAAGTCAAACGCTTCGGCCTGGTCTTTTGTCAATGCGAGCCGTTCCACTCTTACATCCGCACCTGGAGCATACTTCGGCAGCCAATACTCTATTTGCCGTGCAACTGCTGGAGCCATGCCAGCACCGGCCGGATCAAAATCTGCGATATAAAATATACGGACCGGCTTATCCAATTTGCGCGCCCGCTGCAAGAGTTCAACAACTGACGTTATAGACTGGAACCCGACGCTTGTGATTAAGTTCATCCCATACTCTTCGCATACAGGCATTAAAACATCGTTCATCGTTGATTTTTCTATCCACACTTCCATTAAATACGGTTGATCTACCTGTTCATAATCATAACCACTGACAATCGGTTCCGGAATATCCAAGTCCAATTCGCCGGATACGTCCGCCGGTATCTCCGGCAGCTGGTAGTCTTTTAATTCGGAACCAAACAAACTGTCTGATTCAAGATTCACTCTCGGCCATTCCTCAACCTCCCGCGGTTCCGCATATATTCGCGGTTCGTGGTTCCTGTGATCTTCAAACGCCTCAGCCGGAACCATTTTTAAATAACGCGCCTTCGCTCCAGCGCTACATAACTTATTCCATGCTTTTTCAGTGTTCTCATATGGTTTGCCGTCAAAGTCTTTCACCCCCTCACTGAGCAAACGATAATGAACCCGCCGCAAGTGAACCCCGTTTTGATACCCGCACCGGTTCCACTTATCAGCAAACCAGCGCGCCACCTTCAAATCCTTTTGAGTCCCCGCGTTAAACGGATCGTTGTTTGAGCTTAACGCCAGCATATCTTTTTTATTTGACACGCCATACATCCGCTGCAACTCTTCGAGTTCCGCCTTTGAATTCGGCCGCTCCGGAACCGGTTTATATGTTTTTAATTCTGTCATTGTATCACCTCAAATCAAGAATATAGTTCGTTAAGATCAACGCTAAACTCATCTGCAAGTTTTGCAATCCGAGCAAAACCGTTGCTGTACGTCTTCACCTGGTCGAGTGTCCACAGCTGGCCCGCGTCGTCAATATGAATCAATATCACCAGCCGCCGGAGTTCAGTTTGTATAATATCCCTGACGTCTTTTTGAATGTCTGTCAAGTTTTTTTTGCTCATCGTATCACCTCGTTTTTGGATTATTTTTATCTCTACTATAACAAACCGAACACAGCCCGGAGTTCTCAACGCACCACCGGCATATCATCCGTCCACAGCGCCGGCAGGTGATGTCCCGAAGGCAGTGTCCGTGCAACTTTTTGAGCGTGTTATGTTTTGTTCTCATCGTGTTATTTCCTGAGTTTTGCCGAACGTTTGCCATATTCTCTTTAATTATGGCAATATGGCAAACGTTACCTTTGCCATAATTATTTGATAATGGCAAACGTTCACCTTTGCCATAACCTGGCAAACGTCTGTAGTGTGTGTGTG
>PUNN01000510.1 GCA_003552605.1 Phycisphaeraceae bacterium | reverse complement strand
TGTCGCTGTCGAGGCGCTCAGGGAAACATGGAGGGCGCGCAAGGCCGGCATGGATGAACTTGTCGCTGCCGCAAAGGTCTGCAAAGTGCTCAAAGTCGTAAGGCCGTATCTGGAGGCAATAGTATGAGCCGGGATGGCAAGAAAAACATGGGACAGTCGGTGTTCCAACGTTTGCTCAACAGGGCCAGGGAGCGCGGAGAGGATTTTAATTTTGTGCTGTCACGCTACGCCATGGAACGTTTTATCTACCGGCTGAGCATATCGCCCTTTGTCTCCCAATTCATACTGAAAGGCGCTGCTCTGCTTTTCGTCTGGAAAGGACAGAACTACAGGGTTACCAGGGATATCGATCTGCTTGCCACCGACAGCCTCAACCCCGAAAGTGCAGAACATGTTTTCAAAGAAATATGCCGGGTTGAATGTCCGCATAACGATGGCATGGGATACAGCCCGGATTCCGTTCGAGCCGAGGTGATAAGGGAGGACAACATACACGATGGTATAAGGATTAAGCTGGCCGGAAATCTGAATACGGCCAGAATCCCCATTCAGATCGACGTCGGTTTCGGTGATAACGTGACGCCGGAACCTGAAATTGTAGAGTATCCCTCTTTGCTTGACGTTCCTTGCCCTCGCATAAAGGCTTACCCGCGATATACAATGGTAGCGGAAAAACTGAATGCCATGGTCAGCCTGGGATATGCCAACAGCAGGATGAAGGATTTTTTTGACATATGGCTTCTTTCCCATCTGTTTCACTTTGACGCAAATACGCTGACGAAAGCGATTACAGGTACGTTTTCGTGCAGGGATACCGATTTTCCGGACGGTATCCCTTTCGCTTTCACCCCGGAATTTTATGCCGATGCGCAAAAGAAACGTCAGTGGAAAGCTTTTCTCGGCAACGCGAAGCCCGGGGTTAAGACAGGAGAGCTTTCTGAGGTGATTACCCGAATTTCCGGGTTTATAATGCCGGTCCTGGAGGCACTGGATGCGGGCAGCGCAAAAGATGCCACATGGAGCCCGGAGACGGGATGGGAAGAAAACACCTGAAATTTGACTGACACCGCCCGGGCACTATGGCGGGCACTGCCGATTTTGTGTTCGCCACAAGGTGTTTAATGTCAGGGCGATATCGGTTTATCGCCATGGATTTCTAATCCGACGGTCGGGGGTTCGAGTCCCTCCCGGCGTGCCATTCTTTCCTGCCTGAAAACGGCCTCTCAGGCCTTTCCATCCACCCCTGAGCCTTTTCACCTTCCTCTTGACTGTTGCACGGTAGATTGTCTTCGGCAATGATCAGATCGTGAACAGCACCCCCGGCAAGGAAACCCGCAGTCACTATGATCAAAAGGCCGTGCAACTTGCTAACGCCCCCGCTGAGTACGCGCCCGCAGGGCCTGCCTGCAGCAGGCAGGTCAACCGCCGTTTGTCCGGCGCAGATACAGACTGCAGAACCTGAAATCCTGAAGAAAGCTGTTGGTTGTTCTCATGCTGTTGCTAAATCCTTTACATTAACTATTGCCTTTGGTTCATGTCATATGCGGGATAGCACGGCGGTTAATGGCGTATCCCATTGCCGCCCGGAAGCAGACTATTCTGCCGCCTTCTCTGCAAAAGGTGCTGTTGAAGCGCAGGAAATGAGGCGGATAAACGTTTACCACAATAGCCCGGGCAGGCAGAAGAAAAAATCGTGGAGAATGAACGGCACTTTCCAGAAACAAATTTCACAAAAGGAGAGAATCATGACAACAAGGATGAAATGGATCGTCTGCGGACTCATTGGCCTGGCACTGGCGACCGGAAATATAGCAGTGGCTCAGGAAGAAGCACCGGGACGCAGAGAGGAAGCAAGGGTACAGGAGCGTTCTCAGCGTCAGGTGCGCCAGAAAATGGGGGAAGAAAAGAGTTCCGTATGCGAGGATATGGACGAAGAGGAAAAGGCCGCCATGCGTGCCCGACATCGTGCTCATCGCGAGCTGAGGGACAAAGCAAGGGCCGAAATACGGCGCATGCGTGAAAAGCGTCAGGCCACAGCAGCTGAGCGTCGGGATGGGGCAGGCAGGGAAGAGCGCGAAACACTGCGGGCAGAGAGACGGAGCAATCGAGAGAACCGACGAGGGGCGCGGGAGAAAGCGCTCCGCGAACGGGAAGCTCGCAGGGATGCTTCTGAGAAATAAATTCCTCTCCCTATGAATAAGCAAAAAGGCGGGCAGGCTTAATGAGGCCTGTCCGCTTTTTTTCACCCGCCAGTTCTTTACCACAGGAAACGCCGACGCAAATGGCCGGCTGATAAGCAAAAGCCGGTCAGGGGGCGCCACCTGACTGGGGCATCCCTCAAAATCCAGTCAGGTTTTTGACAAACGTTTAAGGCTTTTTGTAGAATGCAATAATTGAAAAATTCATCGTTTTAACCGCTGAATCTTTCCGGTCACCCGGAGAGAGCAGGACGAAGCATTTTTGGGGTGAATTCTCTTTGTCCGAGAGATAGGGCAACTCTCCCGATTCCGAACCCGGCAGCTTTTCTTTCCTGTAAGCGTTCCGGGAGAATAGATAATCAGGCAAGAAAAACACGAGCTTGAATGCGCCGGGGCATATTGTCCGGCGACTTAAGTTGCGTTTGTCTGCGCTTTTTAAGCCACGGCGGGATCTATTCTCGTCGTGGCTTCCTTTATTGGCTCGTGGAAAATAGCTATCAGCAGCTTTTATAAAGGATATATCTGGTAATGAGGAAAAACACAATCAATAAACGAACAGCAGAAAAGGCTTCTACTCCAGGTGATAAACACAAGCTGGGAACATTCGAAGGGGTTTTTACTCCTTCCATACTCACCATACTGGGCGTGATCATGTTTCTGCGTTTCGGGTGGGTTGTGTGTTAAGAGGCGTGATATATTACGAGTAGATCGGCGTACACTTTTACGAGTTGAAAAGGGGTAAAAAAAATGGCATCCTACTCTCGTTAATCCTT
>PUNN01000281.1 GCA_003552605.1 Phycisphaeraceae bacterium | reverse complement strand
TGCGGACGGTGCGGACGCGGCGGATACGATCCTTGGTGGGGCGGGCAAGCCTGCTTATACCCTCCGCCGGGCACTCGAGGTGGTCGATCGGACCGACCTTGTCGAGATTCAGACCCCGCAGGTCTTCGAGCGCGGCTTGCTGGCCGATGCCTACGCCCGGATCGCGCGAGGTGAGCTTTCCGGCGATGGGCTGACCGATGATGCGGGGGTGGTTGAGGCGGCCGGCGGCCCGGTCTACCTGATCGAGGGTGACCCGGCGAACATCAAGATCACCCGCCCGGCCGACCTCGAGATCGCCCGCGCGGTCATCGGTGTGCGGGAAAAGGCGACGGCGGCCGAGACGGCAAAGAAACGCCTGTTCGGCGATGATGATGATTGACCAGCATCAATGAATCAGCCGGCAGGGGTGGTTGCAGCGGCTGAACGCGGCCCGCGGAAAACGTGCCTCCATGCTTCAAGGGGCGGGGCGACCGCTTACCACGCCGTTCGGTAGCCATATGCGTTTGTATCGCCTCATGGGGATGCTGAGCCGGCAGTCTGCTCTACCTTGCTCGCGAGGTCGAACAGCTTCTCGGTCTGCTCGCGCCACGGTGTTTCCGGGGCGTTTTCGGGGCTGTCCCAGGCATCGTTGACCATCTCGCTTCGCTCGCGCAGCAGCGATTCGATCCGCTCGCGCAGCTCGCTGTCGAGTTCATCGCGCAGCTCATCATCGAGCATGACACGTTCGATAGCGATCTGTGCTTCGGTTTCCTGTAAGCCCTCTCGCAGCTTCTCGATAAGCACGCTGCCCATGGCACCACGCGGGCCGGGGGCGGTGAAGGCGCGGTGGTTGCCACGGTAAAGGTTGTGCCAGCGGTGGTAGTTGCCGATCAGCGCACCACCGTCCACGGACCAGAAGTCCATGCCGATGCGGTCGAAACCGCGGTAGTTGTGCCCGCGCGTGCCACCGGCGATCGAGCCGTAGGGCAGGTACCGGAACCTGACCGGCTCGTTGCTGTTGAAGCTTCGCATGCTTGTGGCCTGGAGAAAATCCTGGCGCCAGTTCGCGAGATAGCGGTCGTCGCGGGGCCGGTCCATTCGCGGGGCATATGGCAGAACCCGATAGCCGAACTTGAGCCCCTCGCGCTCGGCCACGCCACCCTGCGGGCTTGCATGGCCACGGGCGTGGGTGAAGCTTGCCCACTTCACATCGGGGGCGACCTCATCGAAAAATGCCCGCGTCTGCTCGTTGGGCATGCCATCACCGACGACACCGATCATGAGCACATCCGTATCCCAGCCGATGGCCTCGATCCGCTGCTTGATGCCCTCGATCAGCGGCCGCCAGTAGTCCTCGCTGCCCTCTTCACCGTAGTACGGCAACTCGATGGAGGCCTTGCCGCCGCCCTGGGGGTCGAAACCGGTCACCTCGAGCGTTTCCGGCGCCCGGTCATCGCGCCAGGCGTTCTCCCACATGTACAGGCAGAAGACGGAGGGCTCACCGGCGTAGTGGTCGTAGAGACGCAGGTAGTGATCGAGGGCCGTAAAGTCCGGGCGGTGGCCATCACCGTGCGGCACCCAGCGCACGATCGTCTCGTTGTTGCCGAAATGCGTCTTGTTCACCATCGGCAGATAGAGCGTGTTGTTGCCCACGTGAGCGAGCAGTTCCAGCGAGGGCCGCAGCAGTGCGAAATGCTGCCGCGACCACTTGTCCACCCCGTAGTGACGGGCAATGGTGTCCGGTGAATGCAGAAGCCCCACGTGCGGGGTGAAGTCGATCGGGTCCGGGCTCTCCCACTCTGTGACGGTGAGCTTGATCGGCACTGTCCCACCGGGCTGAACGCGCGCGGTGCCGCGGTAAGTGCCCGCAGTGGCATCGGCCGGCACGTTGACCGTGAACCAGACCGGCTGAATGCGCGTGTCGGGCACGTGACGGTCAAGCAGGTGGTTGAACGCATCGCCGGGGTCGCCATCGGGGCTGTAATCCTGGTCAACGCTCTGGGATCGCGTTGCGTAGCGCACTTCAATGCGTTGCGGTGGGATGGTCGCCCCGCCCTCCTCATGCCGCAGGGCCGAGGCCGCCGCCTGCACGCGCTCGAGCCGGTCGCCCGCGACCACAACCACTGCGCCGGAGGCCACGCCATTGCGTGGCGCGACAAGCTCGATCGGCTCAACCTCGCCGGGCGGATTTCCCGGCACGGCGTCCTCGGTGAGTTTCAACATCGGGTCCGGCGTCCACAGATCGGCAGCCTGCGCGGTGTTGCCGCTCGCAACACCCGTGGCACACAGGGCGGTGATCAGAATCAGCCGAAACAGGGCAAAGTCACAGCATTGCATCATCCGAACACTCCTTTTTGCGGGCGCGGGGTCCCGAGGTTGAGCCGGTGGCGGTAGAATCGGGGGCGTGATCCCTGAAACGCCTGAGGCATCACCCCCATTGCTATCGGCCGAGCCGGCCGCGGCTGTCCTGTGGTGCATCGAGGATACCCGGCCGGGCCATCGCAACCAGTTGCGAGGGCTACTGCGGCGGATCGAGGCGGTCGCCCCGGTTCATGTACACACGATAGCGATCCAATCCAGGGCCGTGGCGTGGTGGCGGTGGCTGACCGGCCGGTTCCCCGAGGGCAAGGACCTGCCCGACCCCGACCTGATCCTCGGCGCCGGCCACGGGACCCATCCGGCCGTGCTCGCCGCGCGGCGGGCCCGGGGGGGGCGGGCGGTAATCCTGATGAGGCCCTCGCTTCCGGTGCGATGGTTCGACCTGTGCCTCGTGCCGGAGCACGATGGCCTGCGCGCCGGTGAGAACATCATCCTCACCCGCGGGGCGATCAACACGGTTGTGCCGTCCGGGCAGCAGGCGGCTGACCGTGGGCTGATCCTGCTCGGCGGGCCGTCAAGCCATCACGGGTGGGACGATGCGGCGATGGTCGGGCAGGTTCGCGCGGTGGTCACGGCCGAGCCCGGCCGGAAGTGGAAACTGACCACCTCCCGCC
>PUNN01000530.1 GCA_003552605.1 Phycisphaeraceae bacterium | reverse complement strand
CTGGGGTGAGGGTAGATCCGTGCCGGTCGTGCCGTGGCTGAACCGAAGGCCGACCCCTGCATAAGGCGGGGAAGATGGCACATGAAGCATTTGGGCGTTTGCACTGAGCCCCCCTCACCCCGGCCCTCTCCAGAGGGGAGAGGGAGAAAAATGCCCGCGGCGCATGTCATGCACCCTTCGCCCTGCGCGGTCAGAGATGCCCTTTGACATCCAGATATTTTATCCTATAGTCAGACAGGACAATGCTTGATCCCCATGTACCCCGAGCCTGCCGTAGTAAGGAGCATCCACCATGACAGCCAGGTACTCATCCCTTTTCACCAGCGCCGTGATGATGTTGGCCATCAGCCTGCCGACGATGGCGGCCAATCCGAGTGAGGTTGCCGATGACAAGGTCAAGGATCGCATCCTCGTGCTCATCGGGGAAGGCTACAACGCCGGTGAGTTCTGGCAGCCCTATTACGGGCTGCGTGCCGCGGGGTACGAGATCGATGTGGTGGGCCCCGAGCGTGGCACGGTTGAAGCCGGCCACAGCAACCGTGATTTTGACTATGAGGCCGACCTCGCGCTCGATGAAGTGGATATCAAGGATTACCTCGGGCTCTACATTCCGGGCGGTTACAGCCCGGGGAACCTCGAGGAGTACCCCGAGGCCCTCGACCTTGTGCAGCGGTTCATGGAAGCGGACATGCCGGTCGGTGCCGTCTGCCATGGCCCGCGCCTGCTGGCGAGGGCCGGCCTGCTCGAAGGCCGCGTCACCACCGGCCTGTGGTCGATCAAGGATGAGATCGGAGACGACTGGATCGCCGGGAAGATGGGCACCTACATCGACCAGGCCGTCGTCACCGATGGCAACCTTGTCACAGCCCGGTATCCCTGGGATGTCGTCCCGTTCACGCAGCGTATGATCGAGCTTTTCGGCGAGCGCGGCGGAATCGAACCGGCGGCGACCGATCCGCGTTTTCTCATCGTCCTTGCCTCGCCCGACCGGCGCACCCAATGGGCCCTGCTCGATGGCGGGTTGGTCTCGCAGGGCGGTGATACCCGCCACATCGGCCACAACAACATCGCCGATTTCCTCGAAGAGGATGATGATGAGCCCGGCGACTTCGATATGCTCATCGTCAGTGATGGCGATGCGGTCGATGAACTCGGCGACAATGATGCACTCAAGGACCTCATCACCCGCTTTCGCGAAGCGGACCGCCCCGTAGCGGGCATTCGCAAGGCGGGTGAGGCGCTGCGATCCATGCTCGATGATGACCGCATCGTCCACGTCGAGGGTGAGACGGGCGACTTCATCCACAAGTTGAGCAGCCTCGGCCACGAGGCCGCGGCGAAGCGCAGCGTGAGCGACCCGGAACCGACCCACTACACCGCCGCGATCGTGCTGGACAAGGGCTTTGATGACCGCACCTTCGCCGCCATGCGCGGCTGGCTCCAGATTGAAGGTCACGAGGTGGCCGTCATCGGACCGAAGCGCGGCTGGATTCACGGCAAGAACGGTGTCCCCGCGGAGGTGACGGGCACGTTCGAGGAGCCCGGTGACCTCGCGGAGGATGCTCTCATCATCGCCCCCGGCACCTGGTGGCCGGAGGATGCCGAGGACAGCGCTCACGAGCAGCGGCTCGACTGGATTGTCGAAAAGCTCGATATCGGCGCCACGGTCGTGGCGTTCGGCCTCGACAGCCTTTATCTCGGGCGCAAGGAACGCTTCGATGGCAAGCGCTTCGCCGCGCCGGACCAGGTCCGCTGGAGCTTCGGGGGCGATGGCGGCAGTTACGTCCACGAACCGGCCTACCGCACTGATGACCGGCTCATCACGGCGGAAGGTGCCGACACGGTGGCCGATGCCGTCCGCCTGCTGAAGAATGATGACTGAACCGCCCGCAGATGATCATGCGCTTGAAAGGTGCCGCCCTGCGGCACCTTTTTTTTGCGCCGGCCATGCCCTCACGAGACAGCCGAAGCGAGGATGATTCTCAGTCCCAGTTCAAGCCCGATCGCCATGCCGGCAACCCCGGCCGCGGGCTCTCATGCCATCGGCTGCGCCCCCCCCGGAAGCCGCTGAGCATGCCACCCAAGCTACATGCGCTCATCCTGTCCGGCCATCCAGCGGTCTCGACGTTCGAGCAGTTGTGCTGCGATACTGATGGCGATTTCACCGGGGTGATTCCCGCCGATGGGCAAGCCGACCGGGCATACCAGTCGTTCCAGGCGTTGCGGCTCGACACCGCGCTCGGCGAGTTCCCGCTTCAATACCGCCGCCTTGCTCCGGCTGCCGATCACCCCCACGAAAGGTGGCAGTTGCTCGCGGCGAAAGATCGCATCGAGCACAGGCACATCCGTGACATGTCCGCGGGTCATGCAGACAATGAAAGCAGTGCTTGGTAATTGCTCGACGAAAGCCTCTGGCTGATCGAGGTGAACACGGTCGAGTGTGTCCGTTTGCGGCAGGCGATCAAGCCACTCACGCCGCGGGTCAACCACGACCGTCCGGCAAGGCAGCGTGCTGCAAAGGCGGGCGAGAGCCTGCCCGACATGGCCGGCACCGAATATAACCACTTGCCATTTCGGAAGGTTGCATCGTTCGAAGAACAGCTTCATCACCCCGCCGCAGGTCATGCCGATGTCGTGTTTGAGGTTCCATTGGACGAATCGCGTCGGCGGGGTCGACTCATTGGCGAGCATGGCTGAGGCTTCGGCCATCGCCCGGGCCTCGATCCGGCCGCCGCCGACACTGCCGCGGTGCAGCCCCGTGGCGGTGACGATCATGTCTGCGCCGGCCTCGGCGGGGGCCGAGCCGTCGACATCGACCACCACCACGCGCACATAGGGCCCGTCGGGAGGCTGATTTTCCATCGACCTATTGAAATGGGTGGTAATCTCGGCCATGCCCGGATATCATATCCCCAGTTTGAGTCGCGCGGCCGGTCGTGTCGACAGCATCGCTACCTACCGCCGCAACCCATGGCCGATCGGCCACACTTGAGCACGGGCGTGTTGAATCTACTCAATGATTGAGACGCCAAGGAGCCGACATGGACAGACACGGCAGACCCGACGAAGCGCCGCAACCCGCTGAATCACCGGGCTCACCGAAGCTCGGCCTCACCCGGCGCCGCTTTCTTCAGGGCGCCGGTGCGACCATGGCCGGGGCCGCCCTGCTGCGTGTCGGCCCGCTCAAGACCGAGGCCGGCCAACACGATGTGGCCACCGGCAAGGGGATCAAGCGTTTTCCTCCCACGGGGCAGAAGATCAACCTCAAAGTCAACGCCACCGAGCACGAGGTCGAAATCACACCCGAGACAACGCTGCTCCAGGTGCTGCGGGAAAAGCTCGACCTGACCGGCAGCAAGGAAGTGTGCGATCGCGGCTCGTGTGGCGCATGCACGGTCATGGTCGATGGCGAGGCGGTCAACAGTTGCATGATGCTCGCGATCGACTGCATCGGCCGCGAGGTGGTCACCATCGAAGGACTCGCCGATGGCGACAGGCTTGATCCCGTGCAGCAAGCCTTTGTTGATCACGATGCAAGCCAGTGCGGCTACTGCATCCCCGGCTTCATCATCAGCGCCCGCGTGCTGCTAAACCACAACCCCGCACCGGACCGCGAGCAGATCAAGCAGGGCCTTTGCGGCAACATCTGCCGCTGTGCCGCCTACGTGCGCATCTTTGATGCGGTCGAGGCCGCGGCGGCCAAGGAGGCGGCATCATGAGTTACCGTGATGACAACCGTGTGGCACTCGAGAACGACCATCCACGCATCGAGATGGTCGAAAAGGTGACGGGCAAGGCGCGGTTCACCACCGACCACTACCTGCCCGAAATGCTCTGGGCGGCCTATATCCGATGTGATTACGGGGATGCCCGCATCACGCGCCGCCACGTTGACCGTGCCCGCGATGTCGAAGGGGTGCTCGAGGTCGAGATCGATCGTGAGCGCGGCCGCTACCACGGTGACCGGCTTGGCCATATCTGCGCTGAATCGCGAAAGGCGCTCGAAGAGGCAATGGCCGCCCTCGATCTGCGATTCGACGTCGAGCGGCCGAAGACGCGCATCGAACGCGAGCGGACACCGCTTGATCAGCTCGATGCGCCCGACAATATCGAGGATGCCGAGGCCGCGCTCGAGGACAGCGATGTGACCGTCGAGGCCGAATACCAGACGCAGGTGCAGACCCACTGCTGCATGGAGCCTCACGGTGCACTGGTCGATTACAAGGGTGATTCGGCGCGGGCGTGGGGCTCGACGCAGAGCACCTTCGGCTTCCGCGATGGCCTGGCGCGGGAGCTCGATCTGCCCTCGAGCGATGTTGATTTCAACTGTGAGCACGTGGGCGGCGGGTTCGGCAGCAAGTTCGGCCCCGGCGCTGAAGGCACGCTCGCCGCGCGCATGAGCAAGAAGTTTGAAAAGCCCTGCCGTGTGGTGCGCAACCGGAAGGAAGAACAGCTCGATACCGGCAACCGGCCCGGCAGTTTGCAGTACATGCGTCTCGGCATCAGCCGGCAAGGGCGCATCCGCGGCGGGCGCATCGCCACGTGGGGCTCGGTCGGCCCCGGCGGCGGTGGCGGCGGCGTGCGCAACCCATCGCGCTACGACTTCGGCACCATCGCCCGGTCACACGAGGATGTGAACCTCAACGGCGGACCGCCCCGAGCCATGCGTGCGCCCGGCCACCCCCAGGCCCTGTTCGCCATCGAGCTGATGATGGACCGCATGGCCGGTGAAATCGGCATGGACCCGCTCGAGTTCCGCCGGGTCAACGAGACCAGTGATGTGCGCAAAGAGATGTTTGATGCCGGCGCGGCGATGATCGGCTGGGACAAACGCCGCGATGGCGGCGTTGATCTGGACAATGGAGCTCTGCGGCGTGGCTACGGGGTCGGTGTCGGCGACTGGGGCAACAGCCGCGGCCGGGCGAGTGTCACCGTCAACGTCTACCGCGATGGCACCGTGGAAGCGCTCAACGGCGCCCAGGACATCGGCACGGGCTTTCGGACGATGCTCGGCGATGTGGTGGCCACGCACATCGGCATCGGCCGCGATCAGCTCAAGGTCCGCATCGGCCGCAGTGAATACCCCTTCGGCCCTGCCAGTGGCGGCTCGGTGACCAGCCGATTCGTCGCACCCCGCGCATTCATGGCGGCCGACAAGGCGAAGAAGGCCATCCTCGACCTCGTGGCCATCGAGTGGGAACTCGACGACACCGAAGGACTTTCAATCGAGGACGGTGTGATCCGCGGCCCCGACGATCGGCAGATGGAATGGGGCCGTGCCTGCCGGCTGCTCAGTGAAGAACGGGTCTCGTTCAGCGCGGATGATGAGGGTGAGTTCTGGAAGCAGCCGACCGGCAGCGATGCCGTGCAGTTCGTCGAGGCCGATGTAGACATCGAAACCGGGATCGTTTACGTCCGCCGCATCGTCGCCCTTCAGGACGTTGGTCTTCCGGTCAACCGCCACACTGTTGAAAACCAGATCACGGGCGCGGTGATTCAGGGGTTGAGTTTCTGCCTGTTCGAGGACCGTATTCTCAACCGGCAGACAGGGGCGATGGTGAACCCGAACATGGACATGTACAAGATCGCCGGGCCGCGTGATGTGCCCGAGATCACACCCGTGATCTGGCGCTCGCGGGACGACCCCGGGGTCAACAGCCTCGGTGAGCCGCCGATCGTGCCCACCTGCGGCGCGATTGCCTGTGCAGTGGCCAATGCGATCGGGACGCAGGTGCAATCGATGCCCCTCACACCGCGGCAGGTGCTTGCGGTCATTGCCGGGAAGGAGCGTGCGTGATGAAGTCTTTCGAATATCTCGTGGCCGAGAACCTCGAGGCGGCCATCGAGTCATATGGCGACAACAACGTAATGCTCAAGGCCGGCGGCATCGACCTGCTCGACCTGATGAAGGAGCGCATTGAAACACCGGACTCAGTGTTGTCGATCGATCAGCTCGATGATCTGCGTTACATTCGCGAAGAGGACGATGGCGTCCACATCGGAGCGTTGACCACGCTGGCAAAGCTCGGTGAAAGTGACCTTCTGAAGCAGCATTACGCCGTGCTGCACGAATCGGCAGCGAACACCGCCACACCGCAGGTCCGACAGCGTGCCACGCTCGCAGGCAATCTGTGCCAGCGACCGCGGTGCTGGTATTATCGCAACCGGGAGTTCGACTGCCTCAAGAACCATGGGGATCGCTGCTATGTGCGCGATGGTGAGAATGAGCACCACGCGATTTTCGGCGGGGCCCCCTGCCACATCCTGCACCCTTCCAATGTCGCCCCGGCACTGGTGGCACTCGATGCGGTACTGATCGTGGAATCCCACGGCGCCGAACCGAAGCGCATCCGGGCTGCGGAGTTCTTCGTGCTGCCGCGGCAGGCGATGTTTACCGAGAACGTGCTGGAGGCAGGTCAGGTCATCACCGGGATCATTCTTCCGGAAAAACCGCGTGCGAGTGCGACCATCGAGTTGCGTGAGAAACAGAGCTTCGACTGGCCGATCTGCTCGGCGAGTGTCGCGCGGCTCGAAGATAAGTGGCGCATCTGCCTTGGTGCCGTGGCGCCGATTCCGTGGCTGAGCGAGCCAGCGATGGCGGTGATGGAGGATCGCGATGTCACAGAAGCGCTCGCCAAGGAAGCCGGCGAGGCCGCCGCGGGCGAAGCCGAGCCATTGAGTGATAACGGTTACAAGGTTGACCTGGTCAAAGTCGTAACCCGCCGCGCCCTGCTCGCCGCGGCGGGCAAGGGGGACCACTGATGAACGATCCACTTTCACCATCGCCCAACGAATCGTCCACGCCCCCGCGGCCGTGCTGCACCGAGTTGCGCTGCAAGACGATGTACTACCGCCCGGACGAGCGCCCCGGCCGGCTGCACCACAGCGACACGCAGACCTACTGGTGCGAGCTGACCCAGGACCCCCAGGGGCCTGATGGTGCCGATGCCACACCCCTGGCGTGCCAGCCTGGCCGGGCGTGTTACCGTGCGGAGTAGCACCGGCATCCGCGCTGCGCCATGGCGCTGCACCTTGCGGTCACGGAATCTGATCATAGTCTTGCGGGGTGTTCACGTTCGCCACCGTACCCGCTGATGAACAGGGAATCAGCATCACGCATCCCGGCCGATTGCGCGCCAGGTGGTTCAACCCCTGCTCGCATTCATCGGATTTCACCGCCTCGATCAACGAGACGGGAAAGATCAACGGGTGGCCCTTGCGCCCATGGCGCGAGGCAATCACGATCCGGTCCCGCTCGCGGACGAATGCCTCGACACATCGCCGCACATCCGCCGCGGCCAACCCTGCCGCATCGCACGGACAGACCAGAATGCCATCGTGCCGCTCCACCACCCCGCTCGCCTCATGGGCAGCAAGGCCGAGGCGCACCGAAGCAATCATCGGGCCATCCGGATCATCGTTGATCACCAATTGAACGGGCCGGGGCCAGGCCGGCAACCAGAGCGCCTGCTCGATTGCACGACTGATGACCACCACCACCTCATCAACGCCACCTTCGATCAATGCATCGACCACCCCCACCACCATCGGCCGTCCCCCCACCGGCAGCAGCGCCTTGGCGGTGCCCATTCGGCGCGAGCGGCCCGCGGCGGTGACGATGCCCAGGATGCGAGGTTGTCGTTTCATGTCGTTGGGGGCAGCTTTCCTCACGGCCCACCCGATGGAGAATCGGCCCGATCAACCCACGCCGCAGCGCCTGGCATTCATCTCCGCCCGGCCGATGCCTGCACCAACTCGGTGAACACCCGCTCATACCCCGCCGCCATCGTGGCCCTGCTGAAACGCTGCTCGATGTTCCGCCGGCACGCGGCTGGATCGATCCCGTCCAACTTGCCCACCGCCGCCGCGGCGTCCTCCACGGTATCCACGAGAAAGCCCGTTTCATCGTCACGGATCAGTTCCGGCAGGTAACCATACCACGTGCCAATGATCGGTGTGCCGCACGCCTGGGCCTCGATGCCCACCATGCTGCAAGGTTCGCACCAGCGGATGGGAAACAGCACTGCCTTCGCATGGCGGTACTGCACCGCGAGGTCTTTCTGTGACAGGAGACCAAGGTACTGCACCTGCTCACCATCGATATGCGGGGCCACTTCGTTGTCGTAATAGTCACGGTATTGCGGCTCAATCATCCCGGCGATGCGAAGCGGCAAGCCTGCCTTCTTCGCGATCCGGATCGCCTCAGCCGGCCCCTTTTCGGGAGAGAGGCGGCCGGCAAAGAGCAGGTAATCCTGTTTGGTCGGCTCGAACGTGAACTGATCGAGATCGACACCGTTGTAGACAGTGGCCACGTAGTTCAAATCAGGCTTGAGCGTGCGTTCGGCATCTGAAAGCGATACGAAGGGATTGTCCCGGTACCGCTCCAAGATGGGATGAGAAGCGCGGACCCACGCCGCGCCATGGAGCGAACTGACCAGGGGGCATGGTATCAGGCGCGAGAAGACAAGGGCATGCACGTGCAGATGCGAATGCACCAGGTCGAATCCGCCCGCACTGACATGTTCCATGCATGTGGCGACATGCTGCTGCTCGAGCGCCCGGAAGTCTGGCGGCCCTTCCAGCAGTCCCGTGCGTTCATCGTACTTGCGCGGTTGCTGCGTCTGCTCATCCGGCCAGGTATTGAACGCATGCGGGGTGGTTGGCACAAGATCCGCCGAGGTCTTCGAGCCCGCCGCGGCGAACAGCGTCACGTGGTGGCCCCGTGCCACGAGTTCCTCGGTGAGGTTGTAGACCACCTGCTCCCACGGGCCATAGCCGGCCGGTGGTAAGGGCCAACTGATCGGGGCAAGCATGGCAATGTTCAAGTGCAATTCGCGCATCCTTCAGCCAGTCTCCCGGCAATCGGGAGACCGGGAGGCACAACTTTGATCCCGGGATTTTTACGCATAGCCCGGCAGGTATTCCTTTTCCGCCTCGAACATCTCGAGTGTCATCTGCTTGATCTCGGCCGGTGAGCATACCGCCGCCGTGAGTGGATCGAGCAGTAAAGCGTGGATGGCCGCCTCCTTGCTCTTCTCGATGCATGCCGTAGCGGCGAGGTCGAACATCCGCATGTTCGAGTCGCAAAGCGCCGCCATCTGAGGCGGCAGCTTGCCGTAACGGGTGGGATGCACCCCGTTGCGGTCCACCATGCACGCGACCTCGACACACCCATCTTCGGGCAGATTCGTGATCAACGCCCCTCCACCCACACCCCCGCCCCCGGAAGCGTTTCCACCCCCGGAAGCGCTTCCCCCCCCGGAAGTGCTCGCGGGAATGCGGCCGGCGCAGTTCATCACGTTGCCATGCACGCAGACCGGCACGTTCTTCTCCCGGGCCTCGATGATCCACGAGGCGTACTCCCAGCTCCGTTTGAAGCTCAGCGGCTGCTCTCCCCGCAACATCGCCACCCGCTTTTCATCATTGCCGCGCCGCCAGTCCGGCCAGTTGCTGGCATAGAAGCGCGATCCACCACGGTAGCCGTCGCGGCAGTAGGTTTCGACCAGGTCCTTCCGCTTGCGATAGTAGGGCAGGTATTCGCTCAGGTGACCGCTTGACTCGGTGATGAAAGCCCCGAAGTGCATCATCATGTCGTAGCGCACCGGGTCGGATTCGTACACCTCTCCTTCGCGGTGGGCGACCTTCTCACGGAGCAAGGGGTAGAGGTCGCGGCCGTGGTGTTTGAGCGTGGTAAACCAGGACATATGGTTGATCCCGGCACACTCCCACGCCATCTCCTCGAACGGCACGCCGGCATCGCGTGCGAGCTTGTGGCTGGTGAGTTGCACGCTGTGACAGAGGCCGACCACGGGAATCCAACTCGAACGGCCGGCGGCGAGGCAGAGGATGCTCATCGGATTGGTGTAGTTCAGCAGCAGTGCCTCGGGGCAGAGCCGCTCGGCATCACGCAGCACTTCGAGAAACACCGGTACCGTGCGCATCGCCTTGAACAACCCGCCCGGCCCGATGGTGTCACCGATGCACTGATCGATGCCGTACTTCAGCGGGATGTCGTTATCGAGCGCCACGCACTCGAGCCCGCTGACCTCGATGCAGTTGACGATGTAATGCGCCCCGGCCATGACATCGGTGCGATCGGGCGAGGCGTGGACCGTCCAGCCCTCGGCGCCGCTGTCATCAATAAGCTTCTGCACCAGCCGCTGCATGGTGTCGAGCCGTTCACGGTCGATATCGACGAGCCCAATCTCGCCGCCAGGCAACCCCGGCACCGCAAGCACATCGCGGACAAGTTGAGGCGTGAACATCGAACCGGCCCCGAGCATGACAAGCTTGATCGGCCGCAGCCCCCGCCCCGGCAAGCCGCGTTGTGAATCGGCGGCCTGAACATGCGCGGCGTGGCCCTGCGTGGATTCCTGTGTACTGGTCTCGGTCATCATTGGCTCCGAAGGCTCGTGGGATTGGTTGGTTGGGGGCACATTGCCGGGGCCGGAAAACGCTACTTCTAGCCCCCTGCCCGGTAGGGGTATTGTGACGTTATTCGGCCTTGGGGCAAACCGCCAACGGCTGGCGGTGACGGAGGCCCCAATGAGGAGCGGCTGCCCGGCGGGGCTGAATGGGGGTCAGCCCTCAGTCGCGGCAATCTCCACGACCCTCGGCAGGGCCACAAACAGCAGCGCAGCGCCAATCGCCTCCGGAGGCAGCCCGCACATGGCGCTGAGGCAGAGGCGGTAGGCCTGGACCTGGGGTTGGTAGTATCGCACCTTCTCCGCGAGGGCCTGCTCATCGCTGATGCTGTCGGTCTTGAAGTCGAGGATGGAAGCGCCCACCACGCGGCCGCCGCGCTGCCGCAGCACCACGCGGTCGAAGTAGCCCTGCACGAGATCGCCATCGACCCGTACGGCAAACCCCTGCTCCCGCCACACTTGGAGCACCTCATCCGGCCGGGCATCCGAAGGCGGCGCCAGCGCCTGCCGCACGGTCTGATCATCGAGCAGCGCATAGAAGCGGCTGATCATCTGCTCCACCTCCTCCCCGCCCCTTCCCGGGGCGGCCTCCGCCGCAACCGCCTGGAGTTGCTCCTCGCTCGGTAATTCCATCGCATCATCGAGCCACTCGATCTGCTGGAAGAATGCGTGCATGATCGAGCCGTATTCGGCGCCGCCGGCCGGGGCAAGGTTCAACAGGTCCGAGACGGCCACGCGGCCGCCGCCTTCTAGGGCCGATGGGCTGGTCTGCCGCCATGACCGCCGTGCAAGACCTCCTTCCACCCTGGCCCCGGCCGCCGCGGCCCGGCCGGTGACGATCCGCGGCGGGGGCGGCGGGGGGAGCGGCTCACCGGCCACGGCCTCAAACCACGATGGCTCGCCGCGCCGGTAAAGCACCTCACCACCTTCAAAGCTTTCATCGAGCAGTTCACACATGCCGTGGCGCAAGACGGTGTCGTACGCTGCGCTGCTGTATCCCCGTGCGCGGATGGCCCCGCTGTCGCTACGGGCAAGCGGCCGGATGAGCATGTACAGGGCGTAACGCGCCCGGGTCATCGCCACGTACAGGCCGCAGAGATCATCCTGCACTCGCCGAGCGAGCGCCTGATCGTACGCCTTTTGCGCCGGTTCAAAGAGGGTCCGCACCGCGGCGTTGGCCGCGGGATACACCGCCTGGACCGGGCCGGTGGGGGTCTCCCGCCACGGGCAGAAGGTGACGTTGTTCATCATGCCGATCGGCTTGTCGAGCACCGGCAGCACCACCACATCGAACTCGAGCCCCTTGCTCTTGTGAATGGTCATCACCCGTACCGGCGCTGCCGAAGGCTCTTCGATCGAGGTCTGCTCGATAAACGATACGAACTCACCCGGCCGAAGCGTCGCCACGGCTTCCCATTGCTCGGCGAGTTCGGCAAGTTGGGTCAGCCGCAGAACATTCCGCCGGTCGCACGCCGCGGCGATACGACGGGACCAGTCGGTGACCAATCCCGCGTATCCATGAAGCATCAGCCCCTCCCGTACGGCCAGGGCGATCTTGCGCACCGTCGATGGCCGGTGATCGTTCATGCCCAGCACGGCCGCCAGCGGCGAATGGAACACGCGGAACGCCGCAGCCGAATCGCCGGGATGGTCAGCGAGCCGCAGGGCACTGAGGACAGTGAGCACCGCCGCATCATCCGTCAACGGCTCACCACCCTCACCGCTCGCAGGTACCTCGTGATGCCGCAGCAGGTCAATCAGCGCGCTGACGTCCTTGTTCTGCGGCACCAGCACGCCGACGGTCAGCCCGGCCATCCGGCCGGTGAGGTCGGCGATCTGCCGCGCAGCGCACTCGAGGTGCCAGCTTCTCGGATCGACCGCACCAGCGTCCACTTCATCACCTGCCCCATCGCGCGATTGCTTCGCTCCCGAATTTTCCGAGAACCGCGGTGACTGTGATGGCTTCAAGGTCTCGGGGGTCTCGGAGGGGGCCGGGGGTTCCGGGGGTTCCGGGGGTTCCGGGGGGGCGGGGCTTGTGGCAAGTTCCACGAAGCCGGGCAACCTCGTCCAGACGGCCTTGTGCTCGCGAAAGTCACGGTTCCATGCCGCAACCGCCTCGGGGAATTTCTCGAGGCCCGGGTTGCCTTCGAGATGGGAAAACAGGCGATTGACCGCATCGAGCACGGTCTGCGATGAACGCCAGCTTTCATCGAGCGGCTCCGAATGGAGGGCAAGGGACTGCTCAACATGGTCGAACAACTCCGCCCGGCCCCCGCGCCAGCCGTAGATCGCCTGCTTGACATCACCGACGCAGAAGATGGTCCGGCCCGCGCCGAGTGCATGGTCATCCACATCACCATGCGCGGCGATCTCGCGGGCGAGCGGCTCAAGCACCTGCCATTGAATCAGGCTCGTATCCTGGAATTCATCGAGCATCAGGTGACGAATGCGTCCATCGAGGCGATAGTAGATGTCATCGAGCATCATTGCATCGATCTGTCCAAGCGCGCGCGCCAGTGCCCTCGGCACATCGGAAAACAGCATCACGCGATGGCGACGGCTCAGCCGATCGTGATGGCGTGCATACCGGTCAAGCAACTCGAAAGTCGCCCGCGTCCGCCGCTGCTCGAGCTTGAGGATTTCAGCGCGGCCATGTCCGATCATTCGGCCGATCTGTTCGATGAGAGGCTCGGGAATCTCCTTGTTGTAGAAAACGGCCCCGCCCTCGGCGATTTTCTTTGCCAGTCCCTTGTTACAGAATGTCACCCAGTCTCCCGCCTCGGCATCAGCGCAATGGTTCTCCAGAGCTTTTACAAAACGCTTGTCCTTCATCTCCAGCGACTGTTGGCGCAGAAACTCGATCCCCTCTTTCAGCGCCGCCTCATCGAGTCCGCCTTCCACCGAATCCGGAAACCACAGCCGCTCCTGCGGCGCCTCGGCGTAGAGCTCCAGCAACCCGAGGATGGTCTGCTCGACGGAATCGGTCACGCGGCGCTGCCGTGAGTCATGATGCAACCGCTGCATCAGATCGAGCAGCACCTCCG
>PUNN01000149.1 GCA_003552605.1 Phycisphaeraceae bacterium | reverse complement strand
TGTATCGCCCTTCGGGTGTGGGGTTGCGCCAGTGCGGCGGATGGCCGTTGGCCTCGAGCCGCTGATTGTGCTCATCGAGCGGCCGAAGGGCCGGGATGCCCGGCTCATCTCGTGTGGGCGCGGCGGTGGCATTGCCATTGTCCTTGAGGATGGTCATTTCATGTTCTCCTGCGTGTTGAGCTTCCAGGAATAGTCCAGCCACTCGATGCGGGGCCCTTCACCGGCCTCGAGGGCTTGGCGCATGTCGGGGGCATACTGCGCGGCGTAGGCGAGCATCGAGTCAGCCACCTGCTCGTAATCAGCTCGATACCAGAGGTAGAGCCGGGTCAGGGAGACCACCCCCTCTTCGCGGTCGAACCTGAACCACCTTGGATGGTCATGCACGTAGTGGGCCTGCTCCTTGAGCTGCTCATCGAGCCTGTCGGCGGTGTAAGCCTCGTTGCGCAGCGGCGGGCAGGATGCGGCCGCACAGTTGACGGCCCAGTGGATGCGCGGCTCGATGAAGTGGATGCGGATGTTTTCATGCTCGATCTGGTCCAGGCTCCACCTTTTGTCGCCCACCTGCCAACGCTCATGCTTCCAGCGCTTCGAATCAGGAATGCTGCGGATCGACTCGAGCTCACCGTCATCCCAGTAGTCGAGGATGAGCTGAATGGTGAAGGCGTTGTAGGCGTTGATCAGCAGCGCCAGCTTCTCATCACGCGGCAACTCATCGTAAGGCGCATTGCCAACTTTCCGGATGTAGGCCGCGAGCTTGTCCTGGTCTTCCTTGAAGCCGGCGTAATCCACACCGCCACGCTTATCCACGTGCGATTCGAGCAGGGCATCGAAGATGCCGTGGTCGAAGCTCGGACCTTCAGTCTGATCCGCATAGGTCTCCTGCATCGGGCCATCGCCGAGCATCACCCGCGGCCCGGCGAGGGAGCACGCGGCGGCGAACACCCCAATCAGGGCCAGCACGGCCAGGCGGCCGCGATCTGTCAGCGGGCTGAGGGCCTTGCAATGGTTCATTGAAGCACCGTTCATGGTTCTGGCCTCCTTGAGAAGGTTTACAGTTGTCACTCGGGCTTGGCCGGCAGGTTCTCCTGGTCGTTGAGGTCCCAGCTATAGTGCAGCCAACGCACGGTCGGCCGGTTGCCCGCCTCGAGGTCCTCGGCAAGCTGCTCGTTGTACTTGGCGGCGTAGTCGAGGATGGTGCCGGCAACCTGCTCGTAGTCACCGCGGTACCAACGATACAGCGGCGTCAGGCCCAGCACGCCATCATCCCGGTCGTACTGAAACCAGCGCGAACCATCGGTGTGGATAATCCGGGCCTGGTCCTTGAACTGCTCATCGAGCCGATCGGCCTCGTAGGCCTCGGCCCGCAGCGGGGGGCAGCCGACGGCGGCACAGACCACCACCCAGTGGATGTCCGGCTCGATGAAGTTGGGCCGGATCTGCTCATGCTCGATCTGATTGAGACTCCAGATGTTGCCGCCGATGTCCCATCGTTCAGCTTCCCATCGCTCCTCTTCGGGGATGTGACGGATGCCATCGATGCCCTCCTTCGGCAGCCACTCGATCATCAGCTCGAGGGTGAAGCTGTTGTAGGCGTTGACCAGCAGCGCCAGCTTCTCGTTGCGCCCCATCTCATCCCAGGAGGCCTCGGCGAGTGAGCGGTTGTATTCCAGCAGCGGCTCGGGGTTCTCCATCAAGCCCTCGTAATCGACGCCGCCGTTGTCATTCACATACTCACGCAGGATCGCATCGAACGGGCCGTGATCGAACGTCGGGCCATCAGGCTTTTCCTCGTAGGCTTCGACCATCACCACCTGTGGCGGTCCGAAGTAAGCGAGCACCCGCTCGAACCAGTCGGGCACGGCCCGAGCACCGATGCCGACACCGAGCAGAACAACCGCGGCGACAAGTACGGCCACCGGCTTCCAGGACGCCACCGGCTGTTTCTCCTTCGCAGGCGCTTCGGCTTCGCCGGTCTCTTCCGGCCCGAGCCGGGCTTGCTCGGCAAGCTTGCGCCGCACGAGGCGCGTGACGTACACGATCACGCCGAGCGCGGCCACACCACCGCCGATCATGAACACCCACTCGATCGGTTCCATCGTGCGGCCGGCACCGGTCGCCGCCGCTTCCACGCTGACGCGGCCGAGATTGCCGAGGTACACATACACGAACGTGCCAGGCAGCATGCCGATCCAGCTCGCCAGCACGTAGCCCCAGAACTTCACCGAGGTCAAGCCGAGCAAGTAGTTGCCGATGCTGAAGGGGAACAGCGGGACCAGCCGCAGCATCAGCACGATCTTCCATCCGCCCTCAGCGATCGCGCGGTCAACGGCGCCGAACGTCGGGTAATGGCGCGTCTGCTCGCGCACCGAATCCCGGGCGATGTAGCGGCCGATCAGGAATGCGATCGCCGCCGCCGTGGTCGAAGCCAGCGACACTGTCACCAGGCCCCAGCCAATCCCGAACAGGACACCCGCGAGAATCGTCAGTGCCAGCCCCGGCACAAACAACACGGCGCCGATGACGTAGATCACGCCGAAGGCCAGCGGTCCCCATACACCAAGGCCGGCAACCCATTGCTCAAGCCACTCGACGCCCGCCGCCAGTGGCAAGGTGGGGGCAAAAAGGAACAGGCCGACAAGGATGGCCAGGATCGAACCGATCTTGACCGCGTTGTAGTAGCGAACCAACGGGTTGCCCGAGGGTGGGAGGCCCGGCGCCTCAGCAGCCGCCGTGCCCACCGTGGGCGGATTGCCAGCACCTGTTGTTGTGATGTTCTGACTGCTCATGGTGATGTCCTCATCCTGCGCGGGTTTGCGTTGTGATTCATCGCTCATCGTCGCGTCCGGGCCGCACGACACCCTCGGCGCTGTCGCCTTGCGCGAAGCGCCGGCCACGCGAGCCGGGCGGGGCTTATCCGGGGCTACCAGCGGTGAGCCGGGCGGTGGTGGATGCGACGATGCGGCCGGTTGATCTCCCGGCGGCGCTCGCGCTCAGCCTCGCGCTCGGCCGCGGCGGCGGCCTTGAGCGCGGCTTCCGCCGCCTCGACAAGCTCATCGGCATCCAAGCGTTCGCGATAGTCGGCATCCCAGTGGGCGTAGCGGATCACGCCCTGTCGGTCGATCAGGAACACCGAGGGCACCGGCAGCATGTAGTGGTCCTCACCGGCGGCCTCGACGAGGTCGATGCCGAACTCCTCGTACTGTTGCCGCGTCTGCTCATCGACGATGAAGGCCACGCCGAGTCGTCGGGCAAGCAGCATGTCGCTGTCGGACAGCAGCCGGTAAGCGAAGTCGTTCTCCGCGAGCGTTTCCTGAAGCTTTCCGGGCCGGTCCGGGCTGACGGCAAAGACCTGGTAGCCCATCTCGACCAGCCGCTCTTCGGCCTTGGCCACCTCGCCCATGGCGGTGGTGCAGTAGGGACACCAGCCGCCGCGGTAGAGGATCAGCGCGGTGGGCTGTTCCGAATACGCCGCGCTGAGGTTGAACGTTTCGCCCTCGGGTGTGCGGAGCATCGCGGGTGGCGCCTGTTGCCCGGCTTTCAGCGGCTGCACCGCCTCTTCATCCTCGGGCACCGGTGCCTTCTCGGCCTGTTTCCACGCGGCCGGCGAAGCGCAGCCGGAGATTGCCAGCAACGCGATGAGTCCTGTGATCAATGTCATTGGTCGGGTGGATCGCATGGTGAGTGTGTCCTGTCCTGCGGGTGTTGATACCTCGATGCGCGGCTTAACGCCTGTCACGCCAGGGCTCCGCCACAGGAGGAGCCGCACCCGGCGGCGCAGGCAAAGCAATGTTCATCGGTCGCGATCGAGCGGTTGCGGTGCCGCCCGGGATCGAAATCGCGGATGTGCCGGTGCGGGCCATTGACGGGCAGATCGAGCGCGTAGTTGAAGTCGCAGTCGTAGATCGTCCCATCGTAGCCCACGTGAAGCTGGTGCCGGCACATCAGCCCATCCACGGTGTCCGGGTTGAACGAATCACGCAGAAGCTGCTGATACGCATCCGCCCGGCCTTCGCGCTGAAGGTCGTGGAGGAACCGGCCGATCGGGATGTTGGTGATGGTCAGCAGCCGGTTGAAAAGAAGGCCATGCTCGCGCCAGAGTGCCTCGCGGTAGGCCGCTTCGAGCTTCGCCTGTGATGGCGGCAGGCTCGGGCCAAGCGGGTTGTAGACCAGATCGAGCGGCTTGTCTTCATCTTTGCCGTAACCCACGGCGTTGAGCCGTTGGATGACCTCGACACTCTCACGGAACACGTGCCGGCCGCGCTGCTTGTCCACGTTGACCGGCATGTAGCAGGGCAGCGAGGCCACCAGATGCACACCCCGCTCGGCGAAGAAGCCCGGCATGTCCTCGTAGCCGGCCTCGAGCATGATGGTGAGATTGGTCCGCACGATCACGTGCATGCCGAGGGCGAGACCTTCATCGACGAACCGCTTGAAGTGCGGATGCATCTCCGGTGCCCCGCCGGTGATGTCAAGCGTGGTCGAGCCGGCACGGCGGGCGGCATCGAGCACCTGCTGCATCGTCTGCCAGGTCATCTCTTCCGATCGCGATGGGGAAGAGCTGACGTGGCAATGGTGGCAGGCGAGGTTGCACTTGAGGCCGATGTTGACCTGTACCGTCTCGATGCTCGCCGCTCTCAGCGGCTCGCCGGTGGCAGCTTCGATCCGTTCATCGAACGCATTGCGGCCCTGTACGGTGATATCCATGGGTTGGCTTGTGGCAGTCATGGTCTCGTCTCGCGCTCGTCGTGGCTCTTGACCTCGACTTCTATGTTCTGAGTCGCCACGTGAGCCTAGGCCTTACAGCACGCCTCGTCGGCTCACCGGAATCCGGATCACACACAACACATCTGCATCTGTTGATCGCCCCCTTGCTTACCCGCGCCGTCCCTCGACGTAGGCCGCGGTCGCCGGGTGTCGCGGGGCCGTGAACACCTGCTCCGCCGGCCCGCGCTCGATCACCGTCCCCGCCCCCTCCTCGAGCCAGAACACGGCCACATCATCCGCCAACCGCCGTGCATGCGCCAGGTTGTGGGTGACAATGATGACCGTATACCGGCCGCGCAAAGAATCGATCAGGTCCTCCACCACCCCCGAGGCGATTGGATCAAGCGCACTGCACGGTTCATCCAGAAGCACCACGTCGGGTTCAAGCACCAGCGCCCGCGCCAGGCACAGCCGCTGCTGCTGCCCACCCGAGAGCCCAAGCGCTGGTGCGTCGAGCCGGTCTTTCACCTCTTCCCATAGACCGACCTGTTGCAGGGCCGTGGTCATGAGTGACTCGCGCTGCGACCCGCTGCGGACGCCATGCTCCTTCAACGGAAACGTGAGATTCTTGCGGATCGACAGTGGGAACGGATTCGGCTTTTGAAAGATCATGCCCACACGGCGGCGGAGGGCGAGCAGGTTGACCGTGCCATGGTTGATATCGCCACCATCAATGAGTACCCGCCCACTTACCCGGCAACCTTCAGTCATATCCGTCATGCGGTTGAGGCAGTTGAGAAACGTACTTTTGCCACACCCGGATGGCCCGACGATGCCGGTGATGCAGCCGCGATAGATCGGCATGGTCACATCGCGCATCGCCGTCTGCCCCCCGTATTGCACGGTGAGGTGCTCGGTGCAGACCACCGGCTCACGGTCCATACAGCACGGCGCCCGGTCGGACGCCGCCACGCCAAGGTGCTCGGCCTTGGCGGCATCTTCTGCGCTCGCGCCGGTGACCGCTCGGGCCACCTCGCCCGCGGAGACATCTGAAGGCGTGGTTATTTGCAGGTTGGACCTTGTCATTGTGGAGTAATCCTCCTTCCAAGCCACCGGTCGGCCAGCCAGAAGGTCAGGCCGTTGATTGCCAGAAGCAGCACGATCAACACCAGCGCCGAAGCGTACGCATTGCCATCCCCGCCGGGCACGTTCATCGCCAGGTCATAGATGTGGATCGACAGCGCCCGCCCCGAATCGAGCACCGATTCAGGCATACGGTCAACGTAACCGCTTGTAAACAGCAGCGCGGCAGTCTCGGCCAGCGCCCGACCGATGCCCAGTACCAGCCCGACGATCAGCCCCGGCGTGGCCGCGGGCAGCAGGATCTGCCAGAGCGCTGCCGAGCGCGTCAGCCCCAGCGCCGCCGCGGCCCGACGGTAGTCATCCGGCACTGCCCGGAACCCCTCTTCCGTCGAGCGGATAAGGATCGGCAGCACCATACATGCCAGTGTCAGCCCGCCAGCAAGGATCGAAAACCCCATGCCAAGATAGATCACGAAAAGGGCATTGCCAAACAGGCCGAAGACGATCGATGGCACCCCTGCCAGCACATCCAGCGACCGGCGAACGAGCAGCCCGAAGCCACCGCCACGCCGCGTGAACTCGGCCAGCAGCATCGCCGTGCCCACCCCGACCGGGATGCTCACGGCAAGACACACGCCAAGGATAAGGCCCGTGGACACCAGGATGGGCCCGACGCCCCCGGCGCGGCCCGCATCGCGCGGCGCCTCGAATAGAAAGCTCACCGATAAATGAGGCACGCCATGACGGACCAGATCGCCCACGATCCAGACGAAGATGGCCACGATCGAGATCGCCACCAGCCATACCAGCACCGTCGCCAGCCGGTCAGGCCAATCGAAGTGCCGATTGCTCATCCAGGCGGGTTGGGACGATTTGACATCAGACATGGACACGCCCCCTGTTGATCCACGAGGCAAGGGATACAATGACCACGATCATGACCATCAGCACCAGGCCGCTGACAAACAGGGCCGAGCGGTGATGTTCCATGGCATAGCCGAGTTCAAGCGCGATGTTGGCAGTGAGCGTGCGCACCGGTTCGAAGATGCTCGCGGGCGTCTGCACCACGTTACCGGCAACCATGAGCACGGCCATGGTCTCACCGATCGCGCGGCCGGTTGCGAGCAGCACGGCGGTGAAGATGCCACCCCACGCCGCCGGCAGTGCCACGCCGCGGATCGTTGACCATCGTGAAAGCCCCAGTGCCGAGGCGCCATCTAAATAAGACCGCGGGACGCTGCGCAGCGATGACTCGCTCAGCAGCGCCACCGTGGGCAGGATCATGATCGTGAGGATCAGGATGCCCGCCAGCAGGCTCTGGCCCGGCGGCTGCCACTGCCGGATAAGTGGCGCGAGCACCATCAGTCCCCAGAAGCCGTAGACAACGGAGGGGATGCCGGCCAGCAGTTCCACAAGACGCCGATAGACCCCGCCGATACGTCGCGGGGCATAGAAACGGCAGAACAGGGCCGAGCCCATCCCCAGCGGCACCGCCAGCAACACGGCGCCGGCCGCCGCAGCGACCGTCCCGATGAGCATGGGCGTGAGGTTGAACCGGCCCGCCTCTGCACCTCCCGCCGGATGCCAGGAGGCATCACCGAAGAACCGCAACATCCCCACCGACCGAACCGCCGGCAACGATTCGATGAGAAGAAACACGACGATCAACAGCACGATCGCGACCGCGATGAGCGCGAGGCAGCGCAGAATCGCCAGCAACAGCATGTCACTCGACGGCCGGTACAAAGTACTGCGCCTCCACAAGGTCGTGAACCTCGGGTGAGGATGCGAACGCGATGAACGCCTCGGCAAGCGCCGACCGGGAACCGTGAGTGATCAGATTCAGCGGGCGGGCGAGGGCGTATTCCCCGCGGTGGACGGCCTCGAGTGTCGGCTCTTGCCCATCAATGCGGGGCATCCGGATCGCCGTGCCGCGGGAGGCTTCAAACGTTGCCGTGCCGATCGAGACGTAACTGATGGCGTGGGGGTCACCGGCCACGGTGCGGATGCCCTGCTGATTGTCCCCGATGACAACACCCGGCTTGATGTCGCGACTTTGAAGTTCGTAGTGATCGAGGAAGATCGCGAGCGTGGCGCGGCCATCGGCCTTGTTGACCACGGTGATCCGCCCATCGTCGCCGCCGGCATCCTTCCAGTTGCGCACGCGGCCGGTGAAGATATCGACCACCTGTTCATCGCTCAGGGCGTCGATCGGGTTGTCCCGGTGGACAATCAGGACGATGCCGTCACGGGCGATCGTCGTGGCATCGAGGTGTCTCTCGCTCTCCGCAAGTGAGCGGGAGATCATGCCGAGCCCGGCCGTGCCCCGCTGCACATCGGCGACCGCCTGCGAAGAACCGCCGGCCTGAACATCGATGCGCACCCCGGGATGCTTCTGCTCGAACCGCCGCGCGATCTCGCCCACGAGCGGCGCCACGGTACTCGAACCAGTGACAATCAGCCGCCCCTGTACTTCGCCTTCCCCACCGGTGGCGCCATCCCCGCAGGCGGCAATGACCAGCAGGTTCAACAGCAGCGCGAGTCCCAACATGCTTCGTATCACACGCATGAATCAACCCCTTCATAGGAACGTCACATGGCAGCAGCCAAAGTCAAGGCCCCTCGGGGCGGTATACGTCACCCTCGCCGGCGTCAGCCGGTACAGCACCGCCTTGCCATCCCGTTGTGCCTCAACCAGGCCGGCATCACGCAACACCCGCAGATGGTGAGACAGCAGGCTCTGGTTGATCCCGAGGCCGCTGTTGAGCGCCCCCACGTGCGTGGGGCCATCAAGCAGCCTTCGGACGACATCCAGCCGCGTCGGGTCTGCGAGGACACGCAGCAGGGCAGCGCAGTTGCATGCGGATGGCATTCGCTCCATGGGCGGGGGGCCGCGGGTCCCGGGGGGGGCCGGAGGGCCAGGGGGCCGGAGGGCCGGGAGTCCAGGGTTCCAGGGGGCCGGGTTCCGGGGGTTCCCGGGGCGTTCAATCGCGGTTGACATCAACCGCCGCTGATTTCATGTCCCAAAAAGAGTCCACGACCCGGGGCATGGTCGTGGACTCCGCGGGACGGGACGTATCAGCAGCAGTGGCCGGGACCACAGGCAGCATTGCGCTGCACCGTGGGGCGGGTCGACTGCGTTCCCTTCGTTTCACCCGGTGTGCGAACGACGCCGCTGTGGCAGTCGAACGCCGGTGCCTCATCGAGCGGATCGGGCTCGGCCGGCTCGATGCCGATCATGTGCGCTGCATAGGGCCCATCGGGATCGGTCAGCATCCGGTAGGTCCGGTCGCACACCGCCATTCGCTCACCGCGGCGGTAGATGTGGCCTTCATCATCGCGCACCTGCTTCCAAGGGCCGGTGAAGACCACCGCCTGCCGGCGGTCGAGGCATGGTCCCGGTGCATCGCGCCAGGCGCGCACGGTCATCGAGCGGAACTCGATACCATCAATGATCCGCCACGGCTCATCGCCGCGGGCGAGAATCTCCATGCCGTGGAAGCCGGCCTCTTCGAACATCCTGAGAAACCGGTCCTCGCCGAATGCGCCCGAGATGCAGCCGCTCCACAGCTTCGGATCAGCGAGGATCGCCGGCGTGGGGTCTTCATCACAGACGATGTCGCTGATCACCGCCCGGCCGCCGGGCTTGAGCACGCGTGCCATCTCGGTAAACAGCTTCGCCTTTTCACCGGTCTCGACGAGGTTGAGCACGCAGTTGGAGACGATGAGGTCGACGCTGCCATCGGCGATCATCGGCTGCTCCCGCCGCAGCGTCCGGCAGTAGTCGTTGAACGCGGCAAGCTGGTTCACATCCTCGATGGGGTTGGCGGCGAGCCAGCGGCCGGCCTTGTCCATGTCGAGGGCAAGGTCCTGGATGCGGCCCTTGCGGAAGCTGACGTTGCGGTAGCCGATCCGTTCGGCCATCTCATCTTCATATTTGCGGGCGACCTCGAGCATGGCATCGTTGAAGTCGACACCGATCACGCGGCCCTCGGGCCCCACCTTCTGCGCAAGGATGTAGCACATCTTGCCCACCCCCGAGCCGAGGTCGACCACCGTGTCGCCAGGCCGGGCATACGGCGCGGGGTTGCCGCAGCCGTAATCCTTCTCGATGATCTCATCCGGCAGCAGCTTCAGCAGCGCTGGGTCGTGCCCATCAGCCGGGCAGCAGAGGCTCTGCTCGAACTGCCCGGCGCTCTGGGCGTACCGGTCGAGCACCTCCTGCTCGACCCCGAAGCCGCCTGCTCCACCGGAATGCCCCTGTTTGTTCTCGTCTCGCGGTTTCATCGTCGTACCTCCAGGTCTGTTGATGACATCCCGTCCTGTTCCTGTCACATCCCGCCGGACGAGTCCGCATCGCCCGACTGTCAATACGTCGTCGCCGCGCCGGCCGCCTTACACACCGCGGTAGGATTTTCCCGATTCGGCATCCTCAGAATGTAATCACCTGGAAGCCATCGTTGACAAGCTGGCGAAAGCTGGGGTGATCCTGGTAGCCGCCGCCGGTCAAGGGAGCATCATCCCCCTTGACCTTGTCATCCACGCCGAACGCCCCCGCGCAGTAGCGGCAGACATCGGTCACATGGGGCTTGAGCTTCTGAAACAGGCCGTGGGCCTTGTGTTCGGGGTTGGAAAGCTCCACGATCCACTTCACGCCCGCCCCATCGAAGACGATCCGCACCTCATTACCCGCCTCGGCAAACTCATCGGCGGCCATGAGAGCGTTGAACACGCGGCCGAGGGCCTCCTTGGTTTCGGTGTCCGCAAGCACGACAATGGCAACACGGTTCATCAGCAAACTCCTTTGAACGTGGATGAAGGTGTGGCCGCGTGGTCCCGTCCCACATCGGCCGTTCGGGTTCAAGAGCCGGGCTGGGCATCACCCGCTTCTGCGGGGCTTTCCGCCTCATCCTGCTCACCATAGATTTCAGTATCCGCATGATACGCCGCCCAGGCGAACCAGAAGGTATGCACGGTCTGCGCCTGCTCGGGCACCTCGACAAGGCGGACGGTGTCCGCACCCGCATCGGCCTCAAGCACGATGCGATGCTCCCCGAGGGTGTCGGTGATCCGCCCATCCTCGGCTTCCGCCACGCGTTCCACGGGATAAGCCCGCACCTTGTCCCCGATCCGGATGCCGACCACCCGGTCCTTGCGATTCAGACGCGGGTCCTCGCGTGAAACCGGGAACATAAGCCGATCCTCCTGGAAATACGCTTCGTACGGGTTGCGACTGTAGTCGCGCCGATGGCCGGTGTCGAAGGTCATCACCGTGCCCGCGGGATATTCATCGCGGTAGGTTTCGAATGTCGTCATCGTCCAGGGCAGGTGTTCCAGCGATTCGCCGGCATGCGGGCCGCTGACCGCTTCAAACTTCACCTGCGACCAGAGCGCCTCATCAGTGCGATCATAAAGCAGGACGTTCGAGTTGTGCAGCAGGCCACTGATGCCGAATTCCAGCACCTTGACCTCCCCCGTTTCATCCCGGATACGTCGATCGAGCACACTGACCGAGTCACACAGCGGGCAGTAGACCACGGTGAACGGAGTGTCCTCCAGTTCATCGTTGACCGCCTCATGCCAGTTGAGTATGCGGAGGGGATACGCCCGGACCGTGTCGCCGATGTTCACTGCCACCACCCGGTCATCGGCGCGCATGAAGTCGGCCTCATCGGCCTTGACCACCTCCGGGTCGGCCAGGGAGGGGATGCCATCCTTCGGCGGCCCGCCGGCCTGGATCTCACGTCGTTGGATCGTCATGTCTTCAGTGTTGAACTGCCCCAGCATCTCGCCGCCGGCGGGCGAGTTGCGTTGCGAGGCCTCGGCAGTACTGCCGCCACGGCCCGATCCCGGCAGCCCCGTGGCATGCCATGAGTAGTAGGCAAGGCCCACCGAAGTAAGGGCAATCAGCACCAGAGCAACCGTCAGAACAGGGCGTGATCGCATATCCGGGTCTCCATCGAGCCTGCGATCGGGATGATCGCCACCACATCGGCGGTGCCGCGGTATGCACCACCGTTAGCGCAGGCACCCAGACGGTGGGATACTCTTCCGCGGCATGGAATAGGTCGTCGCGCCCACTGGTTCATTACATGCCCCCCGGCCCCCGGACGCCAGACCCCCGGATGCCCGATGGTGCCCCGGCTTTGCCCGTTCAACCGCGCGATCCGCCGATTCGAACACCGGACCTTGAAGTGCTATACTCCCATCGAGGTCGCGGCCGCTACCTTGAGATGGTGGAGCGCAGAGTTTTGAACACTGGCAAGACGGACAATCCGCCGCAGGCCTCGGACACCGACGCCGCTTCCGAACCCCTCGATCCCTCGGCGTGGGTCGACCGCCACGGCACCGTCATGTACCGCTACGCCCTCGTCCGTGTGAACAAGCCGGAGGTGGCCGAAGAGCTGGTCCAGGATGCCCTGCTCGCCGCGTGGCGATCGCGTGACAAGTTCAAGGGTGCATCCACGGAACGCACCTGGCTGATCGGCATCCTGCGGCACAAGATCATGGACCACCTCCGCTCGCGCAGTCGCGGCGTGGGCGAGCAGGTCAGCCACAGCGACTGGCTTGAGGAGTTCTTTGATGAAAAGGGCCGCTGGCTCCGGATGCCCGACCCCTCCACGGTGCAACCGGAAGCAATGCTTGAGAAAGAAGAGTTCTGGGCCGTTTTTCACGAATGCCTCGACACCCTCGTCCCCCGCGCCCGCGAGGCCTTCGCCCGCCGCGTGATCGAGCAGGAAGAAACAGCCACCATCTGTAAGGCGCTCGAGGTCACGGCGACCAACCTCTGGGTGATCCTCTTCCGCGCCCGGACACAGATGAGGCGCTGCCTGACGTTGAAATGGTTCAACGCATCCGACGCCGAGCCCACAGGAAGCCGAAGCGAATGATGATCAGTTGCAAAAAGGCGACAGAGCTGATCTGCCAGAGCCTCGACCGGCCGCTGTCGTTCTGGGAACGCCTCGAGCTGCGCCTGCATCTGTGGATGTGCGGTGGGTGCAGCAATTTCAAGAAGCAGAGCGAGGCCCTCGACCGCCTGCTGCACAAGCGCTTTCATGACCTCACTGATGGGGATATCGAATCTGAACTCGAGCAGATGCCGGAAGAGGTCTGTGAGCGGCTCAAGCACAAACTCCGCGAGGCCACGCAAGACGGTGAGGCCTCGTCCTGACCCAAAGTCCTGACCCAACCGGGGTTACAAGAGGAAATGCCGACGGCGTTGATCGGGTCGGGCCGGAATCGCAGTGATTCACGATCTACCAGACGTGGGGTATAACCAAAAGCTGTGGATGACGCCATGAAAAAGGCGGCGTACCTTGGGTCCGTTCCAAGAACCCACATGGCCCCACACGGTCAGGAGTACGCCACCATGAATCACGCTACCACCGAACCAATGGGGCCCCTGAAAAACCTCCTGAAGGTCGCTTCTGCGTGGCGCAGTGGCATCGGCACGGGGGGCGCGAGGTTTTTCAGCGGCCCCCCAATGTCCTTTCCAACTACGGATTCCAACGCCGCCGAGGCGGCCGGGCCGCCCCCCGCCGACCCGCTCACCGAGGTGCCAAGGGCGGGGGCGCGGCAGTTGCTGACCCAGGACGTGGAGGCCGAGGTCGAGCAGTGGATTGCCGACCATGCCCACCTGACCGACGAGAACGGCCACCGGCAGGTGGTGCGCAACGGCTACGCC
>PUNN01000222.1 GCA_003552605.1 Phycisphaeraceae bacterium | reverse complement strand
CGGGGATGATTGCTTTCTTGACCTGGGCCATTGCAATGTTCTTCCTGTAAAAACGGGAGTCGGGGGCTTGCAAGTCTCGCAGGCCGCGACGTTGCAGGCCGCGGGGATTCGGTCAGGCCACTTCCGGCACCACGAGTTGGGCACCGATGGCGGCATAGGCTTCATGCAGGCGTTCAAGCCGTTGCGGGTCGCCATCATAAGTGCCGATCACCGCACCGCCGCTACCGGCGAACTTGACCTGCGCCCCGAGGCCCCGCCCGGTCTCGACAAGCTGGCGGTTGCCGGAGCTGATCTTGACGAGGCTCTGTCGAAGATCGAAGTTCGCATCCATCAGCGGGCCGATCTCCCCGCCGCGTCCGGCGGCGATCAGGTCGCGGGCCTCCTGGGCATAGGCGGCGAACTGTTTCATCGCATTGACCACTTCGGCCTCGCCGCGGTTGAACCGGCCGCGCAGGTCATTATGCGTCACCTCGGTGCCTTCGGCGAGGCGGTCGTTGAAGGCCACGAACAGCGGCGGCAATCCCGATGGATCGAGACTCTCATAGCGGCCGTGGCCCTGCTGCTTCATGTGCGACTCATCGAAGTCCATGAACACCGCCCCACCGTAGACCTGTATCACCCGATCCTGCAAGCCGGCGGCGATGCCGAGTTCATCCACCTCGACGCTCAGGATGAGATTCGGCAGCAGCGGCCGCGGCACCTGCACACCGTAAAAGCTCATCAGCGACTTCATCGTGGCGGTGATGATCCCGCTCGAACCGGCAAGGCCCACCCGCACCGGAATGGATGTCTCGTACTCCATGGTGAAATTGCGCGCATCGAGTTCGATGCCATGCTCGCGGCAGTATTCATAGAACCGCTTGATGGTTGCCTTGATCAACCGGATACCACCGTAATAACCGTTGAGTTGCACATCCTCGACGAGGGCATCGAGCGAGGGGAACTCGAGGCGGTCGCGGCGACGGGGGACAATGCTGACCCGCGGTGATTCGTAACAGATCACCTCCGCGGCGAAGTTGCGCATCGACACGGAGATCGTCTTGCCGAAATACCCATCGGAGGGATTACCAATCAGCCCGGCGCGGGCGTAGGCACGGGTGCGGATGATCATGGCCCTTCCAGCCTCCAACCTCGCCATCGGCACCGGGCCGGGGGCGGGGGTGTGCGGGTGTGGTGCCCGGCGCGGCGGCGATACCCCCGCGGCGGGGCAATCAGTCGAAACAGCTTACCGATCCATGCCGGAGCATGCCGGGCTTGGCCTGCCCCTGTCGGCCACCGCGGCGGGTGGGGCCGGTGGTGGACCTCCCCTTGGCACGCGGCGGGTCTCGGCGGAGCCCGATGTATTGTGACCCACCACCCGCATCCCGGTCCACCCCCCCTGCGGGAAGTTGCCGGTGCCGTCCAGCCGCGGGTGTTGCGACCGTTATAATCGCGGTAATATGACCGCCTCCCACCCCACACCGCCCGTCGAACCAATGCCTACCCCACTCTCCACCACCGACCCGTTGCTTGACAGTCAACCGCCGGCCCGACTCGCACTCGCCGATGGCAGCATCTTCCACGGCCGGGCATTCGGCTTCACCGAGCCGCGGGTGGTCGAGGGTGAAGTCTGCTTCAATACCTCTCTCGGTGGTTACCAGGAGATCATCACGGACCCGTCCTATGCCGGGCAGATCGTGACGATGACCTGCCCGCAGATCGGCAACTACGGGGTCAACGAGGAGGATGTCGAGTCGCGGGGACTCTTTGCGCGGGGCTTCGTTGTGCGCGAGTTGTCCGCCATTGCAAGCAACTACCGATCTGCCAAGCGTTTAGAGCAGTTGCTCGCCGAGCATCAGCTCACCGGCCTCACCGGGGTGGACACCCGGGCATTGACCCGAAAACTGCGGATCACCGGGGCCCTCGATGGTGTGCTATGCACCGATCCGGGTCGAACCGATGCTGAACTGGTCGAGATGGCCCGCGCCAGCCGCGGCGTGGTGGGCATCGACATGGTCAGCACTGTCACCCTTGGCGATACCCAGCGGTGGACGCAGGACTGGGGCGCCTGGGCGCCGCTCCAGGGCGAGGTGGACCTGCCCGACCGGCGGTTCAGCATCGTGGCCATCGACTGCGGCGCCAAGCTCAACATCTTCCGCAGCCTCGTGGCCACCGGCTGCGATGTGACCGTGGTCAGCAACGATACCCCCGCCGAGGCGATTCTCGAGCGCCGGCCGGACGGCGTGTTTGTAAGCAACGGCCCCGGCGACCCCGCCGCGGTCACCGCCACCATCGACACGCTCGGCAAAGTCGCCGGGCAGGTGCCGGTCTTCGGCATCTGCCTCGGCCTCCAGTTGATGGCCCTGTCACTCGGGGCCGAGAGTTTCAAGCTCAAGTTCGGCCACCGCGGCGGCAATCAGCCCGTGCAGAACCTCCACACCCGGAAGGTGGAGATCACCAGTCAGAACCATGGCTTCGCCATTGACACCGCCAGCCTCGAAAAGGCCGGCGGTGAGCCCACCCACCTCAACCTCAACGACCAGACGCTCGAAGGCTTCCGTCACCGCGACATGCCCTTCTTCGCCGTGCAGTATCACCCCGAGGCCAGCCCCGGCCCGCATGATGCCCGCTACCTGTTCGATTGCTTCATCGACATGATGACCACGGGCCAGAGCCCCACCGGCGAGCATATGGATGCAGCCCAGCGAAAACGCAATCGCATCGCCGCGCGCTGACAGGATGCATGACATGCACCGCGAGGAACTCCTCGATGGCTGGCTGTGTCAGCGGGGGTGCATGACACATGTGGCGGGGTTCCTTTCCCTTTGTTGCCAGAGAAGGTTGGCTGGCTGCGCCAGCGGCTTCCGGGGGTGTCCGCAGCCGATGGCCATGAGGGCCGCCAGCTAACTCGGTACCCCCGTCCCCAGCCGCCGCGAGAAACGCCGCAACCGCGCAACAACTCTCCTGGCTGATGGCCCACGCTCCCGCGCGGGGGCCGTGACCTTTACATGCTCATCTTTCGGCGGCCGGAGGCGGCGAGGTCGGCCGGATCGAAGCCGTGAGCTTTCGCCGCCTCGACAAGAAAGCCCATCGCCTGATCAGTGCGTTCCGCCGTGTGAAGCCGTTCGTAATATGGTCGCGCCTTGGGTTCGAGCTGATTTATGAAGGTGTCGCTGCGAAGCCAGTCCATGTGCCCTTGCTGGCCCCACTCCTTCAGCGGAACCCACTGGCTCTGGGCCGAATAGTGCAGCGTCAGGCGGTCGGAGTCCACCGAGCAGCGGCCGCGGTGCAGCGCGTGGGCATCCATGAACAGGATGTCGCCGGGCTCGAGCGCAGCGACCACCTGGCCCGGCAGCTCGTCCGGCTTGCGCACGGCGGCCCACTCCTGCTCGGTCAGCGGCCGCCGGTGGGAACCGGGCACGACGAGGAAGCAGTCATCTTCATGCAGCGCGGCGTTGAACTGGACGTGATCTTGCGCCGCCGGCTTGTAGTGGACCCAGTCATAGAGCGCTTCGGGCACCTGGTCACGATGCCAGCCGAGGTTGTACCCGACCACCTTCGGCGTCCACAGCATCTTGATCCCCCAGGCACGCGGTTCATCAAGCAGCGCCTGCATCGCGGCATCCACCTTCGGATGCGCCCAGACATTGACCAGGTCCGCCTCGAACAGTTCCTTGCGCGGCAGTTCGTTGATGCCCCACGTGGCTTTTCCACGCAGTTCCGGTGGGATGTCATCGAACTTCCGGTTCTTCGCCTTCGGGCCTTCGGAAGGATCGTGATACCAAAATCGCGTCCCGGGATAGAGGTTTTCGCGCACCTTGTCACGGATCCTGAGCGCGATGGGCTCGAGATGCGAAAGCTCCTCGCGCGAAAACACGCCACGGAGAAGCAGGTACCCATCGGCCTTGAACTGCTCGACCTGCTGCGGAGTGATAAAGCTCATGATTCGTTCTGCTCCTTCTACCCAGGGAAGCCGTACCAATACGGTGATATTAGCCGGTGCGGCCGCCGAGGGCACACTGCTTAGAATCACGATATGGAACCGTCCCACGGACCGCGACCAGTGGTGATCCTCGGGCCCACGGCTGGTGGCAAGAGTGAACTGGCCGTGGCACTTGCCGAGTACGGGCACACCCTCGACGGCCACCCCGGCGAGGTCATCAGCGCCGACTCGATGCAGGTCTACCGCCACATGGATGCCGGCACGGCCAAGCCCAAGCCGGCCCTGCGCCGCCGCGCGGCCCACCACATGATCGACTGTGTCGAGCCCACGGAGCGGTTCACCGTCCACGACTGGCTGCAACGCACCAACCGGCTGATCGAGCAGTTGCGCGCGGCGGGGAAACGGCCAATCATCGTGGGCGGGACCAACCTCTACCTCAAGGCCCTGCTCGAGGGGCTATTCGATGGCCCACCAGCCGACCCGGCCCTACGCGATCGGCTCGCGGCGATGACCACCGAGGCCCTCCACACCGAACTTGCCGAGGTGGACCCGCCCGCCGCCGACCGCATCCACCGCAACGACCGCAAACGCCTCACCCGCGCACTCGAGGTCTATCACCACACCGGCGCCCCGATCAGCAGTTTCCAGCAGCAATGGGAGCGCTCCCCCGCCACCGGCCGGGCCGCTGGGTCCACCGCGGCGATGGGCCCGGGGCGATACCACCACGATCCGATCCTCATCGGCCTCACCTGGCCTGCTGCACTGATCAATCGCCGCATCAACCGGCGCGTCCGCGACATGTTCCACCCTGAGCCCGACACGTGGCCGGGTGAGCCGCTGCCGGCCGAGACCGCCCGGCTCGAGGCCGCCGGCCTGCTCGGGCCACAGGCACGCGAGGCGCTCGGTTACAAGCAGGTGCTCGCCGCCCTCGCCGGCCACGGCACCATGGGCGATGCCGAAGAGCAGACCCGCATTCAGACCCGCCGCTTCGCCAAGCAGCAGCGCACCTGGCTGAAGCGCTTCGAGGGGGTACGGTGGATCGAGGCGGATAAGGGCGACGCCGAAGACCACTTCGCATCGGCGAAAGAAGCGATCGGGCCGGCCGTGGATGCTCAATAGCCCGAGGGTAAAATAAGACCGAGGCTTCAAGTGAGGGGTGGAGTCTTGCAATGATGCAGCGGCAGCGCCGAAAATTTCTTGAGGTGACTCGGACCGATGTCATTGCGCTTGTGGTGGTCATCATCGTGGCCCTGCTTGTCGTGATGATTCTGCCCGGCGGCCCAAGGCCCGCCACGAAGACCTCGCCACGAGAGTGAACAATGTAAACAACATGCGGCTGATACTTCAGGCATTCAGCGCCGAAGCGGCCACGGACCCTCGCGCGCTGACCGCCGAGCGGATGATCGGTGATGGCAATGATGAATCGCAAGCGGTGCGGCGGCGCCTGACATGGCTCATCAGCCGCGAGAGCGAACCGCTCGCACCTGAAATGATGATCAATCCTGCCGGAACGGATACACCATGCGGTGGCTCTTCGGCAGATCACCTGTGGCCGGGTGATGATCCGAGTTCTCCCGGCGGCGAACTGCTCGAAAGCCACGAGGTCTCCTACGCTCTCATCCACCATGAGAGCATCGCATGGAGATCGTTCAAGGACGAGGCAAATGCTGCAAACGAGCCCATCATCACCGACAAAAAGGTCGATCAGGGCAGCTACTGGAACGAGCAGCAATGGACGGGCCAGGTGGGCTGGCGTGATGGTCGGGTCGACTGGGAAGAAGATGTTCAAGTGCCCGTTCGTTTCCGGGATGACCGTCCCAGGGAGGGCTACCACTTATTCCATCCCCCGCCGGATGCACCGCCGCAGAATTTCATGGTCAACCCATAGCTTGGAAGAGAGAGGGGAGAGGGGGGGCATGGCTTGATCAGGATGAGGTTATGGATTTTCAGGATCAACTCCGGATTGATATTTATCCGCAGATTAACGCAGATTGACACAGATTCAGAGGATGAGGATGAGCGAGTTGGGCGGATGCGTGAACGGATGAGGTAATCCGAGCATCATGGGCTTCCCCAGTCCCCCTTCATCACTCTTGAATCTGCGTCAATCTGTGGATAAACCTCCTGTTATTTCATGTCCGCCGAGGCGCTGTCCAGAGGCTGACCCAGTGGCCATCACCGTTGCCATTGGCCGCCCAGAGGGACTGGCGCAGATTGATGAAATGGGCTGTCGGGCAAGACGGTCACACCCGATCCCCATGGCCACGGCCCAATGAGCTTTGTGTTCCCTCATCCCCTGTTCCCCACCTCAGCGCCCCTCCGCGCCCTCTGCGGTTAAACATCCATCCCTACGCCCTCGCGAGTCCGCATAGGCGAGCCAGTTTCCAACCACAGAGGGTCACAGAGTTTCCCAGAGATGGGATCACATCAAGCCGCGCTCGGCGTCTGCCCGATCGGCGGTCCTCACGCGAAGCCGCGAAGTGCTGATGGCCGTTGACAATTCGCCCAATGCCTCGCATGAACGCCCCGCCGCCAACTTTCATCATCACCACCACATTGTCTCACCTCACACCACCTTCCTTCGCCGCTTGGCGCGAGCCCATCAAACTCGGGTTGCGTTGCTGCGTCCAATCGCGGCGAACGTAGCCATCAGGGCACGGATTGGGGGCTACCCCGCCAGTGTCGCAGCGCCGGTGCTGTTGAACAGGGCGCTGCCGAGGTCCTTGAGGAACGTGGCGAGGAAGAAGTTGGCGATGATGATCGCGATGAAGCTGATCACGAATGCATCCGTGGTCGCCCGGCCGACGCCCGCAGCCCCCGGCTGGCAGGTGAAGCCCTTGTAGGTGCTGATAAGGCCGATGCACAGGCCGAAGATGGTGGCCTTGAACAGCCCGGTGAACAGGTCCCATGCATCGACGAAGCGGGCGCTGAACTCCCAGTATTCCCGCGCGTTGACGTTGAAGCCGTAGACGGTCACGAGGTAGCCGCCGACGATACCGAGCATGTTCGAGAAGACCGTCAGCAGCGGCACCATGAGCAGGCACGCCACCACCCGTGGCACGACGAGGTGAACGATCGGGTCCACGCCCATCGCGCGCATGGCATCTATCTGCTCGGTCACGCGCATGGTGCCGAGCTGGGCACTGAACGAGCCGCCGACCCGGCCGGCGATCATCACCGCCGCGAGTACCGGCCCGATCTGCTTGACCACCGAGATGTTGATCACCCCGCCGATGCGGCTCTCCTGGCCGAGCGCGGCGAACTGGCCGTACATCTCGACGGCGAGCACCATCCCGACGAATGCCCCCACGAGCATCACCACCGGGATCGAGCGGGTGCCGACCTCGAAGAATTGCGGCACGATCAGGTGCGGCCGGCCCCACCGCATCGGCGCGGCCACCGTCAGGGCCGCGCCCGAGGCGGCGAAGCGCACGAACGCACCAAAACCTTCGATCTGGTTGAGGATCAAAACACCGAGCGCGTTGAGGCGGGCCAGAATCATTGAGAGCAAGAGTGTACGTCCGAGCGGAACGAACCGCCACGGTGGTGAACCCATGTCCCCCCCCGGGACACCCCGGAATGAAGACCGGGCGCATGATGCGCAACGTGGAAGGCTCTTGCTCCCTCTGCCCATTTCCGGGGGTGGGAGCGTGTCGGGGTGAGGGCGGCCTCGGTGCGAACGCCCGAATGCTTCATGTACCGTTCATCCCCCCTCATGCGGGGGTCGGCGCTCGATTCAGCCACAGCACGATCGGCACGAATCTGCCCTCACCTCTAACCCTCTCCCGAGGGGAGAGGGGGGTACAGGCCCGGGCGAGCAGCCGCGAAACGTGTCATGCCCCCGGACATACCCCCGGATATAGCCCACCGCTGAACGATGGGCGCTCCACCCTGCTTCCGCACCGTCCCCACCTCGGTGACGGCCCGGATCGACAGGCCGCTTCGATCAATACCCTTCAGTGCGCTGGCGAATCAGCCAGTCCGGCAGCGGGCCGAAGGGGTAGCCCACATCCGGCACGAACAGGCCCACATCGCCCTGGTGGCGCTGCATGTCGATGGCATCGGCGGTGAGTGAGAGTACCTGCTCGCCATTTCGTCGTGCGGTCACCACGGGTCGGTCGGCATCACCCGGCTGGTCGTCCTGATGCACCAGGCCGTGGTGGAACGTGACCTCGTCGACCTGCTCGCCGATGGTCACCCTCACGCCGCGGCCATCTTCAATGCGCTCGAACCGGGCATCACCGCCGGGATACATCACCGTGATGAACTCGACGTTGTCACCCTCGGTGGTCAGCAGCGCGCCCTGCGTCGACTCACCACCCTCGCGGTCATGCTCGAAGGGCAGTGAGTCGAGTTCCCACTCCCGCGGCGAGGCGATGAAGAGGCGGATGCGGTCATCATCGAAGTGGACCGCATCATCCCGGCGCTGCATCCGATCGGCAAGCACGTGTATGCAGAAACGCACACCGAGCGTCGGCCCCTCGTACTGGTCGCGGAAGATGAAGTAGTCTTCACCGGCACCGCCCTTGAACTGCACGATGGTGCGGCGGTAGCGGATGTCCTGGTCGAAGTGCTCGAGCGGGCCACGGGCATCCCAGTCCTCCGGCGGCATCTTCTTCTGCTCGCGGAGGCGCTCACTGTCGACCTGGCCGATCGCCACATCGGCCACATCGCTGGTCTCGAAGGCGATCAGCCGCTCGTGGCCGTCCATGTTGGCCCATTCGAAGCGATCGTTGAAGAACGCCAGCCGGTTGTGCATGTGCTCCTGCCCCGGCCGCGGGCTGTAGCCGACATGGTGGTCGATGACCCGCTTTCGCGCGTTGTGGGCATAGTGAAAGGCGAGCTGGTCACCGTGGTAGTGCCCGCGGTTGGGGCCGGCCTTGAACGAGAGGTAGGTCTCATCGGCGGTGCCGCTGTTGTGCCGGAAGATCACGCCGAAGCCGGGAAACTCCTCAGTCTTCCAGTCCCTCGCGTTCTCGCGGACACCGTGCCGCCGGGCGACGTCGAATGGATCGGGCCGGCCCGGGTGGGTGTCCCCGGCGGGGTTGAAGTTGCGGCTGCCCTCACCTTCGGGCTGCGAGATGCGAAGCAGGAACCGGGCGCCCTCTTCCCACCGCTCCCATTCGGTGATGTCAAAGCCCATGTGCTCGCGCAGCAGCGGCGCCAACTCGGCCCACTCCTTCATGGCATATTCGTGGTAGCCGGGCGCCTCGTTGCCCGCGCCGCCGGGCAGCGTCACGGTATGCTCGAAGTCATCCCGCATGATCTTCTCCGCACGCTCGGCGAGTTCATCGAACCGAGGGTGGTTCCGCAGCGTCACGAGCCGCGCCAGCGGATACTTCATGAAATCGGTGTAGAAGTTCGGGTTGATCGGTGACCAGTGGCTGTCGTAATCGCCGAACCAGTCCGGGTCCATCCGCGCCTGCACATCATAGAGCGTCCGCAGGTTGTTTCGCGTCTGCCCGGCCCGGGCATCGCGCACGGCGTTGCGCGCCCAGCCGCGCAGCATGGCGGTGGGATTGGTGTTGTTCGAATAGAAGTTGGCCACGCCGAACGTGCTGTCATCGGCCCCCTCCCACTCGAGGATGTATTCATTGTGCAGCTTGTCCAGCGGGGCGAAGCCCTCGAACTCGGCCAGCGACAGGGCATCATCGGCCAGTTGCCGGCCACCGAGCACCAGCGCCCAGTAGCGCTCGCCCCGGAAGGTGGGCAGCTTCAGATGCGCTGCGCCATCCGTCTGCTCCACGCCCGGCTGCACATGGTTGTCGTGCGGGAAGTGCCACTTTCCCGCCCGGAGGGCCAGCGCGCCGGCGAGGTGATCGCCATCGGTGGCGCCGAAGAACCAGCCATGGTCATAGCCCTGGCTCCAGCGCGGCTGGAGCTTGATGAACGTCTCACCCAGCCGCGTGTAACCGGGTTCGAGGTCAAACTCCTCGATGCCCGGCGCGGCGGAGAACTGTGCATCGTACCACCGCCGCATCAATCCCTTGTCCAGCGAACGGTCCACACCCTCGATCCGCCAGATCTGATGGTCATCACGATGCATGGTGTGCGACTGGTGGATCAGCGCGTAAGGCTTGCCCGCGGGCAGCGTGATGAGCGTCTCCGCATAAGCGGGGGTGTCGCGATCGAGCCCCGCCTTGCCATCGAACTGATACCGCACGGCCATCCGTGAAAACAGCGGGCCGGAGGCGAGCAGTTCCGCCTCGGCCGAGGTCTCGGTCATGTCGGTCTGCCAGCGATCGGCCATGACTGAAACACCCTCGGCAGTGAACGACAGTTCACCATCCTCGAAGCCGATGCGCACGGCCTTGTCGTTTTCAAGCTGAACATGCCCGTTGCCACGGTCCTTGCCCTGGGCGCGAGCATCGAAATCTTGCGGATCGCCATCGAGTGTGACCTCGTACCGGGCGGTCTGGCCGCTTTCCAGTGTCGGCGCCACCCAGATGTGGCCCTTTTCCACCGCACCGGGTTCGCCCTCGATCACCTCGACCTGGTAGGGCACCTGCTCGCCATCCTTGCGGACCACCAGACCGGTGGCATCGAACGGTGTGGGCAGGTCGACCTTCAGCCGCACCAGCGCATCTTCATAAGCCCGGTTGGTGGGATTGCGGACTTCATCCGAGTACGTCCCGGCCCCGGCCGGTGGTGCGGCGATGGACAGGCCGAGGGTGATGCAGACAGTGAGTATGGCGAATCGGTTCATGGAAACTCCAATCAATGAACGGATCAGGGGGCTGTAAGCCAGACGCGGTGTGGCCCCATTATATTGCTTTCGCCCCTTGCAGCCGGTGGTCCGCTCGAAGCCAGTCGCGGCCGGGGGCGCGGTTCCGACTGCTACTGCTGCAGCAGTGCCCGGGTCCGCGACAGGTCCGCGTAGGCGGTCTCGATCGACGCCCAAGTCTCCTGCGCGTGCCCATCGGCCGCGGCGGACCAGGCGCGGTGGACGTGGCGCTGGGCGCTGGCCTCTGCCGCCAACACCGATGCGTAGTGATCGGCCGCTGCGCCGGCCATGTAGGCCGGCAGTTCCTCGTTGAGGGTGGTCAGGGGTGATGCCTCCAATTCCGTCAGCCGGTCGACCACGGTGGGGAGCGTGAGTTCGCTGCGCTTTTCGTGCAGGTTGGCCAACTCGGCCTCAGCCCGGTCCAACGCATCGAGGATCGCCCGCTTGGCGGGGGTTTTCGGGCCGGCATCTGTGACCGCGGTTGCAGCACGCGCGGTGGCGAAGTGCCACAGGACCACGCCGAGGGCCAACACCCCGAGGCCGGCCCCGGCAAGATACCACTGGGCGGTGGGCAGTTTCGCCCCACCCAGCGTGGCCAGGATGGTTCCGGCAATCAGCAGCAATGCGGCTGCGATCCGCATGAGAAGGCTCCTACATCGTCAACATCGCGTAGATCGCCGCGATCACGCCCTCGAGCGCATCGCCGACCAGGAAGCCCGCGGCGATGGGGATGATCCACATCTGACTCCAGCGTTGGCCGCACACGCGATTAACGCCCATCGCCAGCACACAGCCGAGGCCGAACGGCAGGACGAAGAACATCGGCAGGTACATCGACAGTCCCACCAGTACGCCGAAGCCGCCGCCGAGTGCCAGCGTGACCAGCGCGCCCACCCCGCCACCGATCAGGTATTTATCCAGCGGCACCTCGCCCCCGAGCACCGTGGCGATCATCTCCTTCAACGCCACGGCCTGCGGGGCGGGAATATCCTCGTTAGCCGGGCCGAATTTCACCGTGTGCCAGAGCACGAGCACGGTGGCGATCGAGATGACCGGCCCCATCCAGCTTACCGTCAGTTGCATGACCTGTTGACGGACCGGCCGCGAGCCCACCAGGTGGCCGGCTTTCAGGTCGGTCATCATGTCCGCCCCCTGCCCGATGGCCACGCAGACGGCGGCGCCGATCAGCACCGCCAGGCCGATGCTGCCGCCACTGAGCAGCAGCACGATCGCCACGGCCAGCAGGGCCAGCCCGGAAATGGGGCTCCAGCCGGTCAAGCCGGCACACTGCGCGACGATGATGCCGGCAAGCCACATCCACGCCGTGCCCACCACCGCCGTCAGCAGCGCCCGGCCCCACCCGATCTCGGGGTCGGCAAAGAGGGTTGCGCCAAGCAGCAGGGCCAGCGATGCGGCGGTCGCCAGCACCATCCACTTCGGTGAAAGCTCCTGCCGCGGCCCGAGCCCACCGCGCATGCCGGAAAACGCGGCCCGGATCATGGGCACTGCCACGGCCACGCCCGCAAGCGCACCGCCGGCCAGCAGCCCGATGCCCAGCGGCTGGTGGACCTGCTCGCGCAACATGTCCCTCAGCACCTCGGCCTGTTCCGCTGCATCCCCTGTGGCTGGTGGTTGGACCCACTCGAGCCCGACCACGGTGGGCGCGATGATCCAGTTGGCCAGAATGCCGCCAAGCAGCACCACAAGCCCCGGCCGGCCGGCGAGATAGCCGATCCCGAGCGCCATCAGCGAGATGGCCCATACATTGGGCACGTAGGGCGGCAACCCCATGGGCGTGCCGAGGTCGATCCGTGGCGGGATCACACCGGCACGGGCGAAGAAACTGACCAGCATCGCCACCACCGTCGCCACGAGCAGCAGCACGCCGCTGCGAAGCCCGGCCCCCGGTGTGCGAAGGATTTCCGCCACCGCGATGCCACCGGGAAACCGCAAACGCTCGAGGTCGATCATCTGCCGCCGCAAAGGCACGATCAGCAGTGTGCCCAGCAGCCCTCCCGCCGTCGCCGCGAGAATGATCGCGGTGAGGTTGTACTCGACCTCGTCCATCAACAGCAGGGCAGGAAAGGTGAAAATCACCCCGCCGGCGGTGTTGTTGATCGCCGAGGCCACGGTCTGATTGATGTTGTTCTCGACAATCGTCCCCCGCCGCAGCATCCCCCGCAGCGCCGCCCAGCCGAGGACCGCGGCGATGGCCGAAGCCGGTACCACCACGCCGATCGCCAGCCCCGCGTAGGTGATCGCCGCGGTCATGATGATGCCGATGGGAATGCCCAGCAGCAGCGCGGCGGGGGTGGTTTCGCGATAAGGGGCGACGGCGATTGGGCCTTCAGGCCCCGCCGGTGGTGGCTCGGAGGCGCCCGAGCCGCCGGTTGCCGCAGCGGCGGCGGGATGTCGCGGGGGTTTGGATGGCTCTTCCGCCACGGCAGCGCTCCTGCAACGGCTCACCGGGTGCCCCCCGCACCCCCGTCGTCAGGGGTCTGCGAAAACTAGTAGGCCACCCGTGGGCGGTCAAGGTCAATTCGCAGGGGCAGGGCGAATCAGATGCATGACACGCGCCGCGAAAAGTCGAGCATGGGTGGCATGCTCAGCGGCTGTCCGCAGCCGATGGCCATGCGGCCCCCCAGGGGTCAGGACGCCCCCAGCGCCTCACGGCCTCGCATGGCCATCGGGCTGAAGACCCCCCGGAAAGCCCGCTGACCATGCCACCCAGCACACCCTTCTCTAGCTACAAAGGGGCCACGCCCCCTGTGTCATGCATCCTGAATCGGGCGGGTGCATGACACGCGCCGCGGAAGGCTCTTGCCCCCTCT
>PUNN01000397.1 GCA_003552605.1 Phycisphaeraceae bacterium | reverse complement strand
GGGGGGAGCTTCCGGGGGGAGTTTCCGGGGGAACCAGGGATGGGAATGCACAGCAAGGGAATGCGGGAGACGCACCATGCCCGCACAGAATCATTCCCCATCCGCGGTTCCCTTGCGCGCCGACCGGCCGCAGGATCACACCGTCACCGCCAACACCGCCAGGGAAGCATCATCTGCCTCCGCAGCGGCCTGCCCCGGCGCCCTGTTCAGGAACCACCTGCTGCCCGGCTGCATCGCCGCGATCGCGATCACAGTGTCGGCCATGATGCTCGTTCGCGTGCTCGATACCGGGTGGGGACTCACCGCAGCCGGGGCGATCCTTCCCGGCCTGTCCGAGACGGTTCAGGGCCGCGGCGGGCAAGCGCCCGTGCGGGCATCCGCCCCGGCAATCACCGAACGAGAAGCCGACGCGCCGCGCGATTCAGTCTCGACACCGCCCGTTGATACTGACCCGCCAGAGGAGCGATCGGAATCGCGGGGCGATGTCGGCTCTGCCAGCGCCGGCCCCGCCGCGGACGACCCCGCTTCCCCACAGGATGGCAGCACCCCCCCTGCCGGTGGTGAACCCGCTGAGGCTGACGATGCCGCCGAGCCCGCCGAGCCCGGCGAGGTGCAAAATGATCGGCCCACTTTCAACGGTCGGCCATTGCGGCCGGTGCGCACGATCGAGATGGAAGTGACCGCCTACAGCCCTGATGAGCGATCCTGCGGCGAATGGGCCGATGGCATCACGGCTTCCGGTCACAGCGTCGAGACCGATGGCGGCCGCCTTGTGGCGGCGGACACCGATGTTCTGCCGTTCGGCGCAATCGTCACAGTGCCCGGCTATCACGATGAAACGCCCGTGCGCGTGCTCGACCGCGGCGGGGCCATCCGGGGCAAGCGCCTCGACCTGCTCATGCCCACCCATGAACAGGCCCTGCAATGGGGCCGCCAGACCGTCGAGATCACCGTTTGGGCTTACGATGACTGATGATAATGGGGACAGATGATGGCAGGGACCATTGCATCATCACCACGCGCCCAACGTTCATAAAGCAGCAACACGTCTCGGCGATGTCTTGCTGGCGATCTATCGCAACAGGGAAATCAGCAGCAGAATGAGGGCGTTGGCGAGCGTGATCAATCCCGCATAGCCAATGATCTGCTGCCATTGCGGGCTCAATTGCAGCACCGGCTGATTCAAGACGCGGCAGACCTGCAACACCACAGGGGGCACGCGCTTCAGGATCGTCGCGATCCCGCTGAGGTCCGGCAGCCGTGGCAGTTTAAGTGAAAGCTGCACCGACTTTGTCGAGCCTCGGGCCTCGCCGGATGTGGCTTCATCGGCCGCTTTGGAAGATGGGGCCTCGGGTTCACCGGCAGCACCGGCGCCGATCAGTTCATCAGGGCTCCGAAACGAGCCATCGGGCAGGTCCGCATTCTCTTCGTGCTGTGGCGACGGTGGCGGATCAGTCCCGGCCCCGATCGTTGCATCCATCGCATCAGTGTGCGATTCAGGCGGCAGCGCATCGCCGGTGGCCGATTGGGCACCGCCGAGCACATCGTCGGCCGAAGCGAAATCACCGGCGAGCAGTTCTTCGGCCGTTTCGGCGAGCTGCTCATCAAGTTCCTCGACTTCCTCTGGGCTCCCGCCATCCTGCGATGCTTCCCCTTCGGGACTGGCCGCGGGGGCGTCGACAGCGGCGGACGTTTCAGCTTCCTCGCCCGTCGCCTCGTTCAGTAGTGACTGAACCTGCTGGTCAATGATGGACTGCGCATCAAGCTCAGCTTCGGGAACGGCTTCGCGTTTCGTATCGCTTTCCGTGCCAGCTTCTTCTTCGTGTTGCGAGGTGAGCCCATCGTCGGCTCCTTCAGCGCTCATCCCGCTTGCGGGGTCAGCGGGATCGTGACCGAGTGCTTCATCGATCAGGCCCTGAAGACTTTCCTCGAGCGCGTGGTCGCGCTGCCCGTCCGCCGCCGCGCCATCCGTGCCGGTGGAAGCTTCCGGTTCAAAGGTGGCCTCCTCTGCGGGCGTATCGGTCTGAGCTTCAGCAGCCCGCCCGTCCATTGCGGCCTCGTTAAGCAGTGCATCGAGCTGCTGTTCGAGCGACTCGGCCGCCTCCGTCGCGTTGTCCACCGCGGCGATCGGGTCGGGATCGTCGTCGGCCCCGGTCTCCCTTTGCATCTCATGACCGTCTTCAAGCGCGGCGGCACGTGATTCTGCCTCCGCGGCGGCCTGCATCTCGGGCTCAGAGGCCGCTTCAGTGCCGGTTCCATCGTCAAGACCCTGGTCTTGATCTTTCTCCGCAGCGGCCGGGGATTCGGCCTGCTGAGGCTGAGCAGACTGGGCTTGCGATTCCACTTCGGTGGCGGCACCGTCCTCGGTGGTCTCGTCGGCGGTCCCCGCTTCATCATCCACCGCTGCGGCTTCATCCTTGCTGCTGGAGGCCGCGGCGGTCTGTGGGCTGGCCCCATCATCGGGCACGAGGTCGGGCTCGACGGCCTTGATCTGCGAAAGCAGAGCCTCCAACTGCTCCTGGAGGGCGGCACCATCGAGGCCCGTATCCTTGTCGCCTTGACTCAACGCCCAATGCTCCTTGCCCTGACACGCCGCGCCTCGTCGCCCCACCGGGGGTGAAGACGCCGCCCCCGCCGCTTCGGCACCACGACGGCAGCCGCACCACCACGCCCTTACCGCGCTCAGGCAGCAATTGGCTCGCCGGCGAAGCGCCGTTCTGCCATGATGCAGGCGCAGGTTGGCCCCCTCACGGTTCATCGGACCGCTGACGATGCGGCTGAAGCGCCCCTGACGGTTGGGCCGGCAGGTAGGATGGAATCGGATGTACCGTTTTTACCACCAACCACTGGCCGACTGCGCCTTATCGGACACCATCGAGCTCGATCGCGACCAGGCCCGCCATGCCCTCAAGGCACTGCGGCTTGAAATCGGGGCCGAGGTCGAACTTTTCGATGGTCGCGGCCATATCGCCACCGGCCACCTTGTCGATGCCAATGCGCGCAAGCCCCTTGCCGTGATCGAGGTCGGGGAAGTCACCTACACCCCACCGGTCAAACCGAATGTGACCATCGCCACCGCCATCCCCAAGGGGCCGCTGGCCGATCAGATGGTGGTCCAGCTCAGCCAGCTCGGCGTCGACCGTCTTGTCCCGCTTCGCACGCAGCGCAGCATTGTCGAGCCCAACCCGGCACGCCTGGTGCGCTTCAGCCGGACGGTGATCGAGTCGGCCAAGCAGTCCCGCCGCGCTCACGCCATGCAGGTCGAGGCCACAACGTCGCTCGAGGTCGTGCTCGAGGAGGTTCACCCCGTCCGGCTGATCGCCCACGGCGGCGCGACCGGGCCGGTACAGGGGCTTGCCTTCGAGCTGCACCGCGCGGCGAGCGCGCTGGTGCTGGTCGGACCCGAGGGCGGCTTCACCGACGATGAGGTGGTCATGGCCGAACGCGCCGCCTGCCGCCGCTGGCGCCTCGGGCCCCACATCCTCCGGATCGAAACCGCCGCCGTGGCCGCGGCGGCCGTGGTGCGGTATCTCGCATCGACCTGAACTCAGACCACGCTGCCTCAAGCACCGAAGCTGGCCGGGCAGGCCATACCTGTCCCCGCGATGCAGGTCATGCATCCCTGTGGCGCCCGGGCGAACGCATGTAGCTGATAAACCGGGTGGCATGGTCAGCGGCTGTCGGCAGCCGATGGCCATGACGGCCTGTGACGGGGGGTTCGCCGCATGGCCATCAGCCGAAGACGGCCGCTGACCATGCCACCCGCGCCTACATGCGTTTGCCCTGCCTGTGGCGCCCGGGCGCGTGACACCTCCCGCGGGATGCTTCTGCCCCATCGCGATCGGAATATGGTGGTGCATGTTCAGTATGAGGCCGTTGCCTGCGGTCGGAGAAGCGCGGCCCCAGTGGCCGACAGAAGCCGCCGCGGTTGGCGCTGTGCCAGATCTTCCGGGCCCGATGCGGTGGTGGGGTGGGCTGGTATACTGAAGGTGTCCACGCGCTGACGGTCAGCGCAACGTTCGCAAAAAGGGCCATTCGGCCAGCTTTTCCGTATACGCCGTTTTTCAGGGATCTTCCCATACCGTGTCCATCACCCGCCCCCGAATCCGCCGGACTTGCCCCCGCAATTCGAACCCCAACGTCGAAGCAGCTAAAACTCCAACAAGCCCGGGAGGGGCCGCAGCCAGGGTGATCCACCATGCCTCCCTGATGCGCGCCCAGCGCATCGGACACAGCTTATGTTGTCAAACAGTTGCACTGGAAACTCAGGAGTTGAACCTATGCCTGACGAAAATAACCTTGACGAGATTCGGCCCGGGGAACTCGTATGGGACGGCAAGACTTGTGCCCTGGTCCCGTGGATAATCTATTGGCCGATTAGGCAATTGCGGCCAGACCATCGAGGAAACGATGAGCTAGTTCCTGTTGCTGTGCAGATTCGCTCTATCCTCCCTGACGAGGATACTTATCTCGAAATCGACCCTTACGACCACGAGTTGGTGGAACTCGGCAATCCTACGGCTGTCAGGGTTAGTCGCGAAAAAGGAATCTCAGAAGCTGACGTGCGGGGAGACAGATGCCAATCATGGCCTAGCTATGACGGTGGCTACATGGAAGTAGTAGATGACCATGCCAAGGAAACATCACCGAAGAAATTAGCTACGAAGCCTTACTGGATAGACGAGGGGACTCCCAATAGATCATTGGCCATGCTCCCTTTGGTGACATATTACATCGTTGCTGAGGACAATGACTTGTGGACGCTCAAGATTAAGATTTGCGGACACAGACAATTTGATGCCGCCAAGAATACGGGGATTCAGGATACTTGGGATTACGTAGAGCACCATGCCGGTCAGATAGTACAGGAGTTCATGAAAGACAGGAGTTGACACGGGGGAAGCTTGATGATTTACCACTCCGGTGCCATTTATCTGAACAACTGCTCGTGACTGTTATATGGCTGCATATTTGACATGAGATTCCTCGAAGTAGGACTTCACAACGTCAGGGCGTTTCTGAGTGGATGCCAGATATGAGCGCGTATGCTCGATCATCTCGCGCTTCGTGGCTGGTCGTCGCATGGAGAAGATGTTGGCTTTCAAGTCCTGATTCAGAACTTCGGTTGGGTTCAATTCCGGAGCGTACGCCGGAAGCAGCACCAGTTCGCATTTGGCGGCATGAGCCGCAAGCCAACGCTTGAGCCTCGTGCCCTTGTGGGCCGGATGGCCGTCGGCAATCACGATGACCTTGCGGTCGGCATCCCGGACAAGACGTGACAGGAAGTCGATCATCACATCCTGGTTGAATCCACCCTCGAAGACACTGAAACGCAGCGTCCCCTTGTTGCTCACTGCCGAGATGATGTTGCACCCAAACCGCTGTCCCGTCATGTTGACGATAGGAGTCTCACCACACGGGGCATAGCTTCGCCCCACGAAATGGTCGCTGCGAATGCCGGTATCATCTTCCCAGTAAATTTCGGCTCCTTGCCGCTTGGCCCGCCGACGCAGTTTCGGGTATTCGTTCTCCAGCCACGCTCGAATCTGCTCATCATCTCGTTCATAGGCCCGTCGTTGCGGCTTCTGAGCGGTAAAGCCCCACCGCTCCAGCAGGTCTCCAACGCTACGGATGGCGAACCAGATGCCGAATTTGTTGTAGATCAGATCACGAACCGCCTCACGCGTCCACAATGCAAACGGCATCTTGAGCTGATCTGGTGTGCGATCCTTGATGATGTTCACGATCACACCGGCTTGCCAGCCTTTCAAGTACCCACCTCCTCTGGCGGGGCCAGGCCTTGAGGGGGTGAGTCCCTCCTCCCCGTGCTGATGATACAGATCCACCCATGTGTGGACGCTCGTTCGTGACACACCAAAGACCGTCGCCGCTTTTGACTTGGTCAATTCACCGTTGACCACGGCATGTACCACGCGTCGCCGCAAGTCTTGCTTGCCCGCAACATCCAGCTTCCGTGCATCGTGTTTATCATCCATATACCCCTATACGAAGCAGAAGCGACCTGTGTTCAAAGAAATGACGCCGGAGTAGTATATCGGGACTCAACTATCGATACCGGGAAATTCGACCCTGATGAAGTCGAGGAGGTCAGGGATGACACACCCAACCAGGGGGCATGAAATCATGAATCCGTCTTGCAGGCTGTGGATGGCGGTGGCCGGGATGACGATGGTGCTGGCCATTGGTGGCTGTGTCCGCAATGGCGTGAAGCCGGGCGATGAGCACGCCGGGGAGGCTCATCCTGCGCCCGGCGAGACCGGCACGGAGCGGGACGATCCGCAGACTGCACCGCAGTTCGCTTTTTCCACGAAAGGGGCGGAGGCGTATCAGAAGGCTTACGCCGACTACCGTGACGTACCCGTGGAACGGGACAACGTGATCGGGATGCGTTTAGCGTTGAGCCCGCCCCCCCGAAAGCTCAGAGGGAGCGTGTATCGGTCCGCAGCGCTTGTCATGCCCCTGTATACTGGCCGCATCCGACCCCGTGAACAGGTGCCGTAGTCCTGTCGCCGCACTGTCCTGCCCCTCACCGGAGATGAACCGATGAATATCGCCCACGTCGAACCGCTCGCCATGCGCTGGCCCCGTGGTGGCCGCAGCGCGTTTATCCGGATCACGGCCGAGGATGGCACCTTCGGCCTTGGCGAGGCGAGCCCGATGTATGATGGCCGCGCCTCATTGAGCATCATCACCGACCTTGCCCAACACCTTGTCGGTGCTGATCCACTCGACAGCGGGGTCATTCAGGACACGCTCTTTCACAGGGCGATCAAGCTCGGCCCCGATGGGGCGCTTGCCGGGGCGCTCGCGGCGATTGATATCGCACTCTGGGACCTCAAGGGCAAGCTGCTCGGTAAGCCCATCTACAAGCTGCTCGGCGGTGCGTGGCGGACGGAGTTGCCCTTCTACGCATCGATTGGGGGCAACGGGGTTCGCGGCGTGGAGGAAGTGGTCGCCGAGGTCGAGGCCTGGATGAACGCGATCGATCCTTCGATGGTCAAAATCCGCTTCGATGCCGACAAGACCACGCGCGATGCCGACATCGAGGGTGACATCGCCAAGGCGACCGCGGTGCGCGAACTCGTCGGTGATGGCTTTCCCCTGGCATTCGATTCCAACAACGGTTATTCGGTTCAAGGTGCCATTCGTGTCGGCCGGGCGCTCGAGCAGCTCGGTTACACCTGGTTCGAGGAGCCGGTGCAGTCCTATCACAAGGCGAATTTCGAAAAGGTCGCCTCGGCGATCGATGTCCCCGTCGCCGCGGGCGAGCAGGAATACACGCTTGCCGGGGTGCAGGCGTTAATCGATGCCGGTGTGGGCATCATCCAGGCGGACATTGTCAAGACTGGTGGGTTCACAGGCCTCTGTCACATGGCCGCGCTGACCCGGGCCGCGGGGGTGGACTTCGTGCCGCACCAGACCCAGCCGGTGATCGGGCACATCGCGAACATGCACTTCGTGGCCACGCTGCTGCACAGCCACAGCCCGGTTGAATATTCCGACCGCTCGGGCCGCCAGGATGAAGTCTTCAGCAACCCGCCGCGGCCGAAGGGTGGCCGATTCGCCCTCACCGATGCCCCGGGCCTCGGGTTGCAGATCAATGAAGCCGCCTTTGATGCGTGCATCCTCGGCCAGAGTTGAGCGGCCGTGCCGGATCGCCCCCATGCCGCGCGAGGGATGTGTCAGCCGCCGCGCGGGGCTGCTGAACGACACCCTGCACCAAGCGCCGGGTAGCACCTGACGGCAGCGGCGCTGCCGCCCCCCACCGCTACCCCCGCCGCCCGATGCTGCGCTTTTGCGACCCTGGGCGGATAGACTGTGACATCATGATGAAGCTGCATGCCATCACCGCCGCGCTGCCAATCTGGCCGACCCGTTCGCACCGCAAGGCTCAGAAGAAAACACTTCTGCTCCTGATGGGGGTGTTTCTCGCACTGAGCCTTGCGGGGCTCACCTGGCTGTTGCCGCCGCACTCGGCCGATGCCGCCGCGGCATCTTCCAACACCCCCGGCGGCCAGTGGCAGCAGATCGAGGTCGACACCCATCCCCCGGCCCGAAGCGGCCACGCCATGGCCTACGATGCCGAGCGCGAGCGGGTGGTTCTGTTCGGTGGTGGACCGATCGACTGGGCCGGTGAGGGCGAGCCGCTCGGTGACACATGGCAATGGGATGGCGAGCAATGGCGGCAGGTGGACACCCCGACCGCACCACCAGCACGACACGGGCACGTGATGGTCTATGAGGCTCATCGCAACCGGGTGGTGCTATTCGGCGGACAGGGCGCAGATGGGCGCCTCCTCGATGACGTGTGGACGTTCGATGGGCAGCACTGGCAGCGTGTGAATGCCCCGAGTGCTCCCTCACCGCGCGTGGAGGCCGCGGCGGCCTACGACCAGTTGCGCGAGCAGACGGTGATCTTCGGTGGCCGCGATGCACAGGACCGCACCCCCACCGACACCATGCTGTGGGACGGTCGCACATGGACGCAGCGCTCCCCGGTCACCCGGCCCGGCTCGCGATGGGGCCATGCGATGGCCTGGAACCCGGGCGAGCGGCGGACGGTGCTCTACGGCGGCACCGATGGTGGCTTCCCGGCCATGCGCGACACGTGGCAGTGGGATGGCAGCGTCTGGAGCAGGGCGGCCGAGGAAGTGGAAACTGATGATGGCCACCCGCCGCGGGCCCGCGGCGTGGCGATGGCGTATCACGAGGGTCTGGAGGGGATCATCCTCGCCGGCGGCCGCCTTGTCGATCCCGAAGCGCGCGGCTTTGCCGGCACCTGGCACTTCGATGGTGAACACTGGCAACGCCTGAGTGATGACCCGGGCCCTTCAGCCCGCTCCGACGCCGCGATGGCCTACGATGCGAAGCGCGACCGCCTCATCCTCTTCGGCGGCCGCGACCGGGAGGAACATCTGCACGACACGTGGGAACTGCGCGGCGACGAGTAAGCCGGGGACGGCAAGGCTGCAATCGCATCATCCAGTTCCGATGACGATCGCAAAAAAAGCCCCGATCCGGAACGTGTCCGGGCCGGGGCTTTGAGCCGGGGCTCGCGCTGAGGGGGACGGGGTTTCACCGCTGATTCTGAGTCGCCAGGATCGGGGACGGCCTTACACGGCTTCGGCCGCGAGCTCGCGGCTGCGGTCGTGGAGCTGGGCCTTGAGGCGCTGGAGGATGGATGAGTGCATCTGGCTGACGCGGGATTCCGACAGGTCCAGCGTCACGCCGATCTCCTTCATCGTCATCTGCTCGTAGTAATAGAGAATGACAATCAGCCGTTCAGCGCGGCTGAGGCCGCGGGTGATCAGTTCCTTCAGGTCGTGGCGTTGCGCGGCGTTGAACGGGTCGACCTGCCGGCCATCTTCGAGCACATCGATCTCGCGGACATCCTTGTTCGAATCGGTCTCGAACCATTTGCGCGACAGCGAGACGACACCGACGGTGCCGGAGTCGCGCCGGACCTTGGCGTACTCATCGGGGTCGAGGTTCAGCTCACGCGCCACTTCCTCTTCAGTGGGCGTATAGCCGTGCTTCATCTGAAGCTTCTTGCGCGCCTGATCGACCATGCCCGAGCGCGAGCGGACAAGCCGCGGCACCCAGTCGAGCGATCGCAGCTCGTCGAGGATCGCCCCTCGGATGCGCGGTGCGCAGAAAGTTTCAAACTTCACCCCGCGCTGCGGGTCGAAGCTGTCGATGGCATCCATCAGCCCGAACAGGCCTGCACTCATCAGGTCATCGACCTCGACTTCTTCGGGCAGCCGCGAGTGAATGCGCTCGGCGTTGTACTTGACCAGTGGCAGGTAGTGCTCCATCAGGTCGTTTCGCGCCTGTTCGGAGCCATCCTTCCAGTAGGCCTCCCACAACTGCTCGATGGGGCGGGTCTCACGATTGACGGGAAGTTGAAGCGTGCGTGTTCGTGCCATGGTCTACTCCTTGACCGGTTGCCGCAGCCGGCTCGCCGTTGAAAGGAAGCGTGCCGGTGCGGGCTTGATGTGATGAGGTTACGAGCCCTCCGCGGATGGGGCGTTGCCGCCATCATCCGCTGATTGCGATGAATCATCCTGCTCACCCGGAATCGGGTGAGCCCGTTTGTACGCTTCGATATCTTCATCGAGCACGCGCTGAAGTGCCGTGCCGACCAGCAGGCCGATGGGATAGCACACGATCATGACCACCAGCGCCCGGAACAGCACCACCGTCAGCGCATTGCCCACCCACAGGCCGCCGACAAGCAGCGCGGCGACAAAGGCCGTCATCGAGAAACAGGATGCGATCACGCGGGCCTGAATGACTGAGCACTCCTTTGCTCGTGGTCGCCGATCCGTGCGAGGCCGGTGCAGGTTCTCTCACCTGACACTTTACCCGGCCCCGCGGCGGAGGCAAGCGAATCCACGAGCCATATCGCCTGTCTGTTCGCGCCCGGCATTGGCCGGGCCCGCTCAGGCCTGAGGTTCAGGCAGGGTTCGCCGCGACTTCATCGCCGCGGATTCGACCCCGCTGCCTCGATCCTCAATCAATGCTAGTGACATCGGCCTGTCCCGGGTATGGGGTAATCACCCCAATCTGAATACAAAAAGATGCACCTGATTACCGGGATGTGATGGGCTTATCGGCCCCCGTGGCCACACCGCGCCACCAAGTCATCATCTGATGCCAGAAGCCGCGGCCTGATTCGCCGTGGCTGATCAACCCTCGACTCACCGCACGGACATCCCGCGCCGCCGGGCAACGCGGATACGCCGTCATGAAGCCGCGATGGGCTTCACTGGCCATTGTCACATACGAGTCTTCACGCACGCGCCCGGCATAACGGCACGACTGGGCAAGATAGCGCCGGCACAATCCATCGAAGCGGGTGAAGACCTTGCGACCCTCTTCCACAGCGTTCGTCCGGTTGACCACGACGCGTAGATCGAGTTGCCGCCGCTGCGAAGCCAGAGCCTGCACGAGAGCGAAGCTATCCACAATATCCATGGGTTTTGGCGTCAGAACCACAACATGTCGGTCCGCCGTGACCATCGGCACCGACTCCTCAGGAGGCGTGCGGCCGGTATCGAGCACCAGGACATCACGGCCTGCGGCGAGGTCGGCCAGCACATCGCGGCCGAGCATGCCGGTGCAGATCGCATAACCCGGAACGGCGTTCATGAGCTGTCCCGGCTCCGGCGCCATCAACGGGCCGATCCCGCTCAGCGCCATCGCATCACGTCCGCGCGGGTCGGCATCGACCAGCACCACCTCCCGTCCCGACGCCGCCCAGAGCGAGGCCAGCGCCACACTCAGCACCGTACGACCCCCGCCCGGCCGGCCCCCGATCACCGCCATCAGCCTCGCCCGGCACGCCTTTCCAGATGGACCGCCCCCCGGTTGCACCAAAGGCTGCGGCCGAGCCCATCCACCGCCGGCCCCCGCGCGCGATCCTGCCTCGCGCCCCGGCGGCGGCTTCGGTGCCGGGAGCGTGGCCATCTGCGTCTGCACCAGCTCACGAAGCGCCCGTGCCTGGTCATCCATGCTCATCAGGCCACCGTCCTTTCCTGGCTCGCCGGGCCAAGTGCCCCCGTCACGATCAGTTGCGCCACCCGTCCCGGCCACATCGGCTCGATCTGGTGTGGCACCTCCTGACCGGTGGTCAGGTAGCTCAGTTGCTTGTCCACCTTTCGGGCCACGTTCACGATGACCCCGAAGTTCACCGCCTCATCCAGCTTGGTAAAGATCAGCCGGTCGGTGCGGACGCGGCTGAAGCGGTCGATCGCATCCAGAATCACCTTCTGCGTACACGTCGAGGACAACACCAGGTGGACTTCATGCGGGTCGGCGATGTCGATCAGGCGTGAAAGCTGCTCCAGCCGCGGGTCATCGCGCTGGCTGCGGCCGGCGGTGTCGATCAGCACCACATCGCAATCGCGGCACTGCTCGAGTGCCTCGGGAAACTGCGATTCACCACTGACCACGTGAAGCGGCACCCCGATGATCTGCGCATAGGTGCGCAATTGCTCAACGGCCGCGATGCGATAGGTGTCAAGCGTGATCAACCCCACCGCGCAGCCATGTCGCAGCTTGAACGTCGCTGCGAGCTTGGCCACGGTCGTCGTCTTGCCCACACCCGTGGGCCCGACAAGGGCAATGGTGCGCGGCCGGCCATCCCCGGTCGGTGCGAGGGCGGGAATCGAGGCATCGCTGCCGAGACAGCCATCGGCGGTGGGCACGCTCGCCGCGAGCGCCTCGAGCACCGCCTGTCGCACCTTCTCCGGCTCACCAAGTTCCGACGGTTGGAGCTTCTGGCGAACCTGCGTGACCACCTGCTCGGCAAGCTCAGCGCTTACTTCCTGCTCGAGCAGATGGAGGTATTGATCGAACAGCGGTTGGGGCAGATCCTTTTCGAGCCGGGTACGTTGAGCTTCCGCGCCGCCCACGGCCCCGCCGCTATCCTGCTGCTGCGCCATCAGCCGGCTGACCATCTGCCGGACCATCCGCATCTCGCTTGCAAGCTGCGATCCTTCCTCGGCTTTCCCCGGCATGGCCGGCGGGGTCGAGGTGACGGCCGTGGAGGACGAATCCATCTCGCCCCCCGCCGCTTGTGGCGCCGCGGGCGCTTGTGAAGGCTGGGGCGCTGCCGAAGCAGCGCTTGCGGCCTCCTGCTGTTTCTGCTGCTGGGCGAGTTCGGCCTGGGCGAGTTTGTAAGTTCGACGGATGAGGTCGCCGGCACTCTGGTTGGCCACGGACTGTGAAGCCGGTCGGGACTGCGCGGCCGGTGCCGGCCCCCTTCCGGGGGTTGATGATGCCCCGGTGGCGGATGAGCGGTCGAGTTCGCGACGGTCGCGCCCGGATGCAGTCCGGCCCGCGCGCGCGCTGCCCCCGCCGCGGCCATCCCGGCGGTTGCGGTTCTGTTGCGCGGCGATATCGCGGCTGCGCGCGGCGGTGACCTCGACCACCGTCCGGCCGAACAGGCCGAAGAAACCGCCCTGCCGGTAACTTCGGGTATGCAGGATGACCGCATCCGACCCGAGCGCCTGCCGCACCTGCGACAGCGCCTCGGCCATGGTCCCGCCTTGGAAAGTCCTCAGATTCACGCGTGGTTATCCTTCACCATCGGGCCCTTTAAGCCGCCTGCCCCGCCGTTTCCTGCTGGTCAAGCTGGACAAAGCCCAGCGACTGCACATCCACATCCTTGCTGACCTCGTTGTAGCCAAGCACCGCCACCGCCGGCAGGTGCGGCTCGAGCAGCCGTCGCACGACCGACCGGACCTGCGGGGAAGCAAGCACCACCGGGTGGTGTCCCTGGCGGGTGAGGTTGTTCAACTCACCCACGATGGCGCCGGTGATGCGGTTGGCCACCTGCGGCGGCATGCTGCGGCGGGTCTGCTCGCCGGAGCGGTCGATATAGCCGCTGATCATGTCTTCGACCGCGGGATCGAGGCTGATGCAGTAGAGCCGTGTCACGAGGCGGGTCTGGGTCGGATCATCCTCTTCCGGT
>PUNN01000482.1 GCA_003552605.1 Phycisphaeraceae bacterium | reverse complement strand
TTGTGAGCTATCTGCGCTGGAGAGCCAGTTAGAGGACTGGCCGTAAGCACACGAGGCTGTTTCCAGGCTGCGTTTCATACAGGGATATTGAACGGCACTCAAAAATCCCAGCCGGTGACGATTAATTTCCTTCTACCAAGGCAAACAAGAAAACGAAAAGGGAAATGCGTCGTTGCTTTCTTCAAAATTCCCTGTCGGTCTTTTCAACCATGCATCATCATTTAAGATAAAAAGTTACAGGTATCCCAGTTTTTGTTTATTTTGGTGAGATGGCATTGTCATTTGCATTCGGTTCGCAAATTTGGTATAATGGCTTTTGTACATTCGGGTCTTCCGGTTGACAAACAATAAAAAGGAAGGGCCGATAGAAACGTCTATTTAGAATATATTGCGCAGGGTGATGATATCCGTATGCGTTAGATATTCTGAATGGGCGTTTTTTTTTTTCGATTAACTCTTAACTCACAGGAGGTGAGAAAAATGTAACGAAAAAACCAGCAGGACACGGACAGCAATTAATATATAGATATTAGCAAGAGCTTTTGTAGATTAAGATTAGATATGTCTCAATTCTGCGAAAGCTCTTTTTTGTTGATCTTTGAAAATTTGAACCCAATAATAGGTGGGAATTGTTATGCCCAAAATTTGACCCTGCTTGAGTAAAGCGAAGATAAGCGAAAGCGGGAACTATATATGCTTATTCGTTTTTTTTGTCGCATTTTCAATTTCAATGCTTTTTATGAGGTGAAAACAATTATGAATGATGCAATGACGGATGTGCGTAAAGAGCTCGAACAGATTTATGATGGGTATACCACAAATGGGCTCTTTGAGGACTCAGAAGAAGCTGGGGTAACATTCGAGATTCTATTTAAACTCGATTTCCCTTTCGAGCCTGAATTGAATACGGGGTTGGCGAACCCATTGATCGACTGCTTAATTGAAGATGACCGGCTCATGCAAGTTTCTCCGAATACATGGGTTAGGACGTTGCAGAGATCAATAAATATTCCACCGTATGAACTTCCTTGCGGGTTGGAACGGCTTATAAAAGCACAGGAGTGGTCTGTTCCGGAACCCACCCAAGAAGAAAAGCTGCAAATCAGCGAGATGTTCGATACTCGCAGGAGAGCTTTAGAACAAAAAGTCTCTGAGTATAAAGAAGCTATACTGGACAACCCTGATAATGTCGATGCCCATCTGCAGATGGGATTGGCACTTTTATTCTTGGGGCGTATGCATGAAGGGCAGAATGTTCTCGAATATGTGAACGAGCTGGCACCGGGCAATCCCTCGGTGCAGAGAACGACGAAATCGGTCAATGAAGCTAACGGCTTCTTCTGCAATGAATAAAGTGTTTTTCGGGATCCCCTGCCAGCTCCACAGGCCGGCAGGGGGTTCTCAATACCTATTCAAAATTTAACTTTAAATCGAGAGGTGATTATTTTGGATGAAGCACATGAGGAAAATATGCTCCAGTTACGCAGAGAACAATTGCAAACAGAGATAGAGGAAACCCTCACGCGACTGGAAGAGGAAAAAGACGATACGGATGACCTGGAACTGGATGAGATGGTGGAGAGATGCGAGGAGCTCGATTATGAGCTGTCTGTACTGGAGAGCAAAATAGAGCGATGACGGGAGCTTGCAGGGGGGCCGGTGAATCCTACCGGCCCTCAGATCCTTGAAAGCTGCTTTTTGAGTTTCTCGCTTTTTGAAAAAACCAGCAGGACACTGACAGCAATTAATATATAGATATCATCAAGAAGTGCAAGAGCTTTTGTGGAATAAGATTAGATGTTCTCAATTCTGCAAAAGCTCTTTTTTGTTGAAGCAAAGGGCAAAGCTCTTTGAAAAATTTGAATCCAACAAGATGGAGGTTATTTTTATGTCTGACAGCAGAGATGCCTTGGCTACAATCCCGGAGGCAGGTGAGGAAGAGATACAGCATGGCGGCTATGACGAAGATGTCGAATTTGAAGAAGCACCGCCAGATCCCAATTATTACTTTGACGGAAAAACATTTATTTCGTTAAGGCTTGCAAAGGTAATCGTCATGAGACATATATATAATTACACTGAACTTGCCACAAAATACAGTGTTAATAAAGCGGGGCAAAGGGAAGACACCCTGATGCAATATGACGGTGGGGTTTGGCGCCCTGCCTCTGATATAGAGCGCGAAGCCCATCGCCTACTGGATGAAAAAACGAAGTCAAGCCGGATCAATGAAACGATTAAAACTATAAAGCGTGTGGTGCCGGAGGTGCCTGTGGAGGAATGGGACAATCTGCCCGACCATCTTCTCAACTGCAAGAACGGTCTGGTGGATCTCAGCCATTCACCTCCGCAGCTCCAACCGCATTCTTCTGAGCATCACTGCCTCACGCAAATCCCGTGGGACTATGTTGAAGAGGCCCGACACACTGAATTGGAAACGGCCTTGGGAACAATGTTCCCGGATCCAGAGGTGCGGCAGGCTGCTTTGACCCTGGCCGGTTATGCGCTGACGCCAAAGCAAGCCGCCAAGGTTTTCTTTTTCCTCGTAGGCGAGACAGATACCGGAAAGACCACTTTCATTGAGTGGTTGCGGGCTCTGGTGGGAGAGGAGATGTACTCGATGGAGACCATCCAGGACCTAACGGAAAACCGGTTCAGTCCAGCGGGTATGGAAGGTAAACTCCTGAACGCTCCGGATGAGCTAAAGAATCTCACGCTTAAAAATGTTGAAACTCTCAAGGCGTTTACCGGCGGAAAGGATACTTACAGAGTGGAGCGCAAAATGGTAAATGCCTATCAGGCGCTGATAACGGCTACCCTGGCATTTGCCTGCAACTCACTCCCGAGTGTTAAGGAGGATGTCGGCGATGCTTTTTATAACCGGCTCCGGATTATTCCGTTTGATGCCGAATTAGAGGAGGATGAAAAGGACCCCGCACTCCGGGATGAGTGGCCGCATGATCCTGACGTCATGCAGGCTTTTTTAAGGCTTGCGGCAGACAATCTGGCAGAGCTCCAGCAAAGTAACTGGAGATTTTCCGAACCCGAGCGATGCGGCAGGATCAAAAAAGACTATAGAGAATCAAATGATCCCCTCGTGCGGTTCATAAATCAACGTGTCGAAATGGGTCCGCGGAAGGAAGTTAAAAGATCAGACTTTTACAGCGCTTTTGAGGAGTTTTGTGAAGATCAGGAAGTGGCAGCACCACCGGCCAGGCAAATCTATAAGCGACTCCGGAGAGAGTTCCATATCCAAGAGGCGAAAAGAAGAGGCGAATACTGGATAAAGGGACTCGGATTAAAGATTCTCAGGTAGTTTGACTGGAGCATAAGATCAAAAGACGCACAAAATAGTACAGGTGGGGCATAGGGGGCAAGGTTGGCTATCTGCATGAAAGATCGGGGAAGGAATCCCGTAGTCCTGCCCCCCTTCCCCCCCCTCCTTGGGGGTGGGTGTAATGTCCAACCAAATTTATGGAGTGGAATTGGGCCTCCCTACCCGCTTTTGGTGAAGGCTGTTTCCAGGACAGCAGAAAGATTGAGATACTTTGAAACCCTTCGGCCCTCTCGATCACCATATCTTAACCCAATACCCCGCCTTTTTCTTCAAGATCCACCGATCTATAGGAATACGCATCTAAGAATGCAGTTTTCGGGCATCTCAGGGGTGTTTGGTGGAATGGCCTTTCTGAGACTGGGAATCCCCAATTATGTTTGCCAATCAGGCCGAAAAATCATGCCCTGTCACCTGACCGGCATCAAAAAGAGGGCGTCCGGCTTAACCGAACACCCCCTTCAGTCTTGGAAGACTGTTTTATCTCAAGAACCCACCTTCCCGGCTCTCCGTCTCCGCCACAGGATACTTCCCACGACCGATGCAGCGAATCGGCAGATGCCTATGACCAGTTCTCCTGCCTTTTGGAAGACAAACCGGCAAAACCGCCTGAAGGACCTGCTCTCACATAGCAGCCATACGCCCGATACCGATGCTGCGATTACTGCTCCTGCAATCATGACCGGAAGGAGCAGCTCATATGCCGCAACCACCAGTATGGCGGCCGAGACCACAAGTACAACGAATTTCACTAACCTGCTGTCACGGAATTTTCTCATGAAACGCATTCTCTTACCTCCTGTGTTTCTGGGGTTCTCGTTTATTGAAACGCCCGCCTGAACAGCCGGTTCAGTTTTTCACATTCCAGAATTCCCAGCCGTTGGAGACGCCTTTGCGGCCAAGATCCGCCTCTTCCCGCTGCTTCCGGGTTGCCATAAGCATGGCGGCGGACATAGAGGATACAACAGCGCCTTCGGCCGGCCCGGTGAGTATTTTAACGGCCTTGCCGGACTTGTATTTCGGGGCCGCCACGACTTCAGCTTCGTAGTGAACGCCCTCATAGTCGGCCTCCAGGATCGTGCCGGCTTCGGGCCACCGATGTTTTATGTTTCGGCGCTTGCGCTTTTTGGGCTTCTCCTGTTCTTGAGAGCCAAACATAGTCCCCGGAGAAGCCTCTTCTTGAGAGCTGACATCTTCAGATGCGACGTCTTGAGAGCCTGGCTCCTGTGAGTGGTTTTCGATCCACTCAAGGTCCGCCCGGGTCAGTCTCGAAGCCGCCCGGGCAATGTCCTGATTTTCTGCGTCTGTGTTCATAATGTATTTTTCGCTCCTTGAAAAAGGTTAATCTGACAGGGTCCCCATGCGCCGCTCAGTCAGCACCTGGCAGAGCCGGCGCGCAAACGTCGAGGCCAGTTTCTCCAGGCTGTAGACAACGGCGCAGGAGGGAAAGAGATCCTCAACGCAGCTCTCCATTATGCCGATCCCGACGGTCTCGATTCCCGCATCCTCCAGGCGCTCGACGGCACGGCAGGCATGTCTCATGGTTATGCCCTCATCCCATGCGCCTGTGACCGGTTTGCCGTCGGTGAGGCAGAAGAGAACTTTTCTGGCTTCCGCCCGCTTTGCGAGTCTGCGCCCTGCAAAAAGCAGGCTCTCGCCCAGTGGCGTGAGAGCTCGGGTCCTTATATCACCCATTCTCCCCGCGCCCCGGCTCCAGGGCTCATCGAAGCTCTTGAACACGGCGTGATAGAGCGGGACCAGCCGGCTATACTGCATGGCCAGGTCCTTTTCGGACATGCCGGTGAGCTGAGAGATTTCATAGCGCAGGTCCCTGTTGGTTGTCGAGAACCCGATGATCTCCGTCGGAAAAGAGAGCCTCCCGAGCGTCTCGCCGAATATCAGCGCCAGGTTCCTGCAAAGTTTTATCTGCGGCCCATGCATCGAACTGGACAGGTCCAGAAGAAGCGTGCAGGCGGTGGGGCCATCTCCGCGCTCAGTGCGACGGCGGAAGATGCGGGCCGAAGAGCCGGTGGCGAGCCTGTGAAGTGAGCCGGGGTCGAGGCTGCCGCGGCTCTGCTCACTCAGCCAGTTTTTCTCCGATCGCCCGCGAAGCGTATGCACGAGCCTGCGCATGAGTCCGCCCACCTGCGGCCTGAACTCGCGGAGGTCTTCCCGCCACCGGGAGTCCGATATCTCGGGTCTGTCCACTTCGTCATGCTCGGTGGTGTAGACGCGGTAAGAGCCCGGATTATCGGCAGGAGAGAGCGACTTTTTGATTTGATCTCGAACCTGCCCCATCGGAGAGGCATCTTCCTCCCGGCCGGCATCAGGCCCTGAAGAGGCCGGTTCACCGCCCACCTGACTTTCGTCCCGGGGCGGCCCGGAAGGGCCGGTATCACCGGAGGCGTCCCCGTCTACGGGGGGATTTTCCCGATCGCGTTCCTCTCCCGAGTCGCCATCTTCTTCGCCGGATCCGTCTTCACAGGAGTCAGGCTCCAGGCCCTGCTGATCCTGTCCGCTCTCTTCTTCTGAGCCGTGGCCGCCGCCATCGGCGCCCTCTTCCCGGTCCCGGGCGGATTCAGGGTCTTCAGGAGAGCCTTCACTCGCTTCCCCTCCGCCGTCCAGCTCCTTCTCGCCCTCTCCTGAATCGCTCTCGGGATCTTCGCCTCCGCCGCACTCACCGTCCTGTTCCTGCTGCTCCCGTGCGTCTTCAGGCCCGCCCTGCCGCTTCTGCTCGATATCCCCGATCTTCCCCGCTATTTTTAGCCAGATGCTCTCAGCGAGTGCAGCCGCCTCCGAAGTGGAGCGGCAGGACAAAACCCGATCGGTCTCCGGCCGGCAATCGTCCATGAGCCCGTAAATATCCGGCGGCACCCCCTTGAAATCGTCAAGGCCCTTGGCCCGCGAATACAGCGCCCACACAAGCGCCTTAAACGCTTCGGGGGGCTTGCCTTTGCTTGTGAGATACCGGTAAGCCCTCCGGATATTCACGCCGGCCCCGGGGTATTTTTCGGCCATCAGGTGCTCCACCCTCACGTCCTCCAGGGTGTTCAGTATGCTGAAGGCGCGGGGGCCGTGTTTTTTCGTAAACTTTGCCCCCACGCTTATCTGCGTAAACAGCGCGTGAGAGCACTCGTGGTCGGCCCAGCCGCGGAGGGCACCCAGCAGATCTTCCGGAACATCCTCCGGCAGGCTCGGCAGGTAGATGGTCTCGCCGTCGGTGTGACACGATGCGCCCCGGAAGACGACGTTCATTCCGTATTTCTCGGTCAGCACCCGGCTGACCTTCTCTGTTGTGCTTTGGAGCAGGTTATTTTTTCGCATTGGCCGAGCCCTCCTTCTCCAGCACGTCTCCTATATGGCGCTGGAAGATCTCTTCGACCACGCTTCGGTCCTCGGTGGCAAGGCGTGAGAGCAGCGCAACCTCAAGAGCCTGCTTCAGGCCCCCTAGCTGGAGGCTCTTGCGCGCTATGTCGATCAGTCTCCTTGTCGAGAGCGTGCAAAAGACCTGATCGTTTTTCCGGGCTTCCCGCACCCCATCTCCAGCGGAGACCAGTTTTTTGACCAGATTCGCTTTGCACCCGGGGACGAGGCGGGACAGGATTTCTATCTCGTCTTTCCGCTCCACGTAGCCCACAGTGATGATGCTGCTGAACCGGTCCAGGAACGCAGCGTTCAGCACTCTTGTGCCCGTGTAGAGGCCCGTATCGTCGCCGTGTCCCAGAGTGTTGGCGGTGCAGACAAGGCGGAACGCGGGGTGGGGCTCGATGATCTCGGCCCCGTTTTGCAGCACCACCAGCCTGCCGCCGTCTTCCAGCACCTGGTGAAGCGCAAAGGCAACGCTGGGCTCCATACCGTCAGCCTCATCGACCAGGCATATCGCGCCCATCCGCATGGCCTGGGGAAGAAAGCCGTAGTTGAACTTTGTCTCCCCGTCCTGAACGGTCCACTCGCCCACCAGATCGGCTTCGGTCAGGCCCCCGCTGGCGGCCACACGAACAACCGGCCAGTTGAGCCGCGAGGCGATCTGCTCGATCAGTGTTGACTTTCCCGAGCCGGTCGGGCCGACCAGCAGGCAGTTCTCGCCGTCTTTCAGGGACGCGGTGATGAGCCTGCCGATCTCCGAGCGAAGCAGGTAGTTCTCCTGACGCGGCGGAACCATCCTGCCCGGCACGAGATCGGCCATGAGCGTCATGCCGAACAGCGTCACTTCTTTCCTCGGCCCCTCCGGCGTTATCCGCACGTTGTTATCGCGCAGGTATCTGATCAGAGCCTCACTGGCCATAGGAGCCGAAGGGCAGCGCTCCCTGTAGTTCTGTGGCGTCAGGCCGTGCACTTCCCGCATGTGCAAGAACAGCTCGTGTGCGGCGTATCCGCAAAGTCCGCAGAATATTTTCATCTCTTTTAATCTCCACAATTTAAGGTTTGTTTTGCAAAACCGGGGCTTCTCAGGGTTTCGTGATGGTCAGGATATAGAGCAGGATAAAAAACCCGCCAAACCCCGCCCACCACGGCACGGCCCCAAGAAGCAGAATAAGAACTGTGATCATAACCCCTATTTCGAGCATTTTATTCCCTCCTCTTCGTTCTCTTCGTTCTCTTCTGCCTGAGGTTCCTGTGACCTCACAATTCCTGTACATGAAGGTGAGCTGTATTCGCTGTCGATGCAGGCACGCATGAACAGAGTGAAAAGAATCCCGATCACGATGATGAAAGCTCCAATATCAAAAGCTCCTCCATCTACGCTCATTGTTTGTCTCCTCCCGCTAAAAACATATGTTCTAAGAAAGGGGCCCGGCTGTTTTTCCTTCTCCCAACAGGCCGGGCCGCTTAAAAACTGGCGCTTTATTTTTCGTCTATCATGGGGCTGATCACCACGGTGGTCTTCATCCCGCCGATGCCCTCGCCGTAGCCGTCAACGCGGAAAGGGCAGTCACCCTGTTTGGCCGTGATCCTGGCCGTATCGTGTCCGGCGCATGAGAGCAGTTCCAGCGCGTTCTGCAGACGCTTGATATTCACCATGAACACCGTGCCCTGTTTATCGGAAGGGATGACTTGCCGGTAATTCGGGAAGTGCATGTTCTCGGGAGCTTCTTTGTACACCTCCAGTTTGGCCGATGAGCCGTCGGACTGCTCGGCCCGGATTTGTCCGTTCTGGCGGGTGAGGGTGACAGGCTTGTTTTTCCCGAATTTTGGTTTGGGGATGCGATACAGGGTCTCTTTTCCCAGTTCGCCGGGCAGAGTGACTACGGCCAGAGATGCTCCGTCGGCGGCCACCATTTCGGGGCCCTCAACGTGCACGTGATTCAGGGCGTAGCGTCCCCGTTCCGGAGCGGTGTGCGCCTGGAGGGCTTTTATGACGCCGCCGGGGATGTCCCGGACTTCATAGGTTTCTTCCTGTTCCTGCGTGTTTTTCTTTTCTTCCGCCAGTGTCTGTTGGGTCATAACTTTAAATCCTCCGTATTGAGAGTAACGATTTGAGAAAGGGGGCATAAGGGGCGGGAGTTCAGTGATGCTTTTTTCAGGTGTTTTCCTCTCCGCCCCTTTTCTTAAAGTCACTTAAGCGATACGTGGTCCTGGCCGTAGCTTCTGATCAGTTCTTCAAAATCCGCCAGGACCGAGAAGCGCCAGTCGGGTTTTCTCCCGTCCAGGCTTCTTCCTGTGTTTTCGGTATCCGGCGTCAATCTCTTCGGAATTCCCTCAAGCGGCGTAAGATGCACATGCGACATAACCGAGACCTCCTGTGATAGAGTTTCTGCGAAAATGTTGGGGTGTGGCGCTCAGGTAATGGACCTTCAGCCCTGATCGCAGACGTGAGCCCACTGGCATCCCTCACAGTGCCAGTCGGGACATGGATATGAGACGCCTGCCTCAATGGCCTCCCATGTCTCTCTGTAGAGGGACATCAGCTTCTCAAGCTCACCTGCTCCGGCTTCCATCTGCTGAACCTCCACACCGGGTTTTTTGGTCTTGAGAAGCACAACGCACCGGAGACGGGCCTTTTCTGCCCCGGGATATCCCAGCAGCCGCAGAGCCTCCCTGTACAGAACGAGCTGCCCGGGGGCCTGCCTCCTCCTGCTGGAGGCGGTTTTGAAATCGGTGAGGACCGTCTCGCCTTCCCCGGTTCTCTCCAGCAGATCGATCCGTCCTCTCAGTGGCGGCAGGTCTTTCCGGAGTGATACCTCTAACTTCTCTTCCACTGCCAGGGGCTCTCCTGCTTCGCAGGGATCCTCAAGAAATGCCCTGACAATCCCCTCCGCCTTCTCATAAAGTGCCTGCTCACTTTCGTTTTTGCCGTATCTGACCGGCAGTTCCTGTGCGTCCCAGCGCCTGCAGAAAGTCTCCAGCATGTCTTCTTCACCGGTCTGTGCCCCTTCGAGCCGTCTCTGCTGATGCAGGGCTATGGCCTCATGCACTGCTATACCGAATATCAGCGCTGAGGGCATAAATGCCGGCGGGATATGCAGGCGGTAATGAAAGTGATACTTCTTCGGACACCGCAGAAATTCACTCACCTGAGAGTGGCTGATATGACGGGTTTTTGTTTCTGTGCTCATGACGCTTCAGTTACCTCCATTCTTTAGGCTGTCGATAAGGGACGAAGCATCGCCTATCGAGAGCTGATAGGGCGAGTTGACCCCGTAGGGTGAGAGGACATCATTCAGCTCATAGCCCTTCGAGCGTGCGATTGCGAACACGGCACGAGCCTGGGCTTCCGTTGCTTGCTTGCCGTTTCCGCCCCGGCCGTTCCCACCGGAGCGACTTCGGACCGTCTGACGCCCCTGCCGGTTCTGCTGCGGTTGGGGGGCAGGCTGAGCTTGGGGCTGCGGGACCTGCCCGCCACCTCCATTGGCGTGCTCGATCTGCTCCTCTATGCACTCGCTGAGGACCAGGTAAAGGTTCTGATATTTCTCTCTCAGCTCGCCTTTGCTGGTATTGGAGCTGACCTCGACCTCCATCCCGGCAGAGAAGTGCTGGCTTGAATATTCCATCTCCGGGATCGGGACTTTCTTGCTTACGTTTGCGTTGAGCTTAATCATCTGACTTCCCTCCTTGCGTAAAAGTTTGAAACTGTCGGTACATAAAAATAGCCCTGCCGGTTAGTCATCGCAGCAGGGCTTCCAATATCCGCATTTGCTTTACTGAAAATCAGTTGTGCCCGTTAATCTCCTCAAGGACCTCACTGATCACGTCCAGATCGCCTTCGGTTGGATCAGTGTCCCTGTCTGAGACAACGGCGTCTCCGGTTTTCAGATGTGTTAAATATTTTTTGGCTGCGCCGTCCACATCTCGGTCCACGCATATGATCCTGACCGGGTGGCTGCTGAATGTCTCCTGAACGCATCCGCCTTCCACTTCGACGACGATCACCGGTCTGTCTTTGCCCTTCTCATCGCTCACGACTCCGTCTTTTTCAAGCTGGCCTGCTATGCTCGTCGCCAGCTCTCCTTTCATGAAGCTATGCATTTTCCCGATCCTCCATGCTTTGAGTTTCCTTCCAGTATCTGCCTGGCAACATCTTCGTTCCAAGGTCCTATTGTCACGTTACAGTAAGGACACAGCATCTCATCGCCTTGATTTGCGTAAAAAACATTGACCTGCTCCCTCTGCATGGAACCGTCCCCGAGCAGATGGATATTGAAAATCTCATCCGCATTGCAGCAGCTTGCCAGATCCGCCAGCTTCTCGCCGCACTCTTCGCAGCAGAAACATCCGTCTTTTCGGGTTATCTTGCAGCCATCCCGTATCACTTCTTGAATGGCTTTTTCCATCGGTGAAATCCTCCAGAAAAGTTTTTGCTGATAACACGCTCACGGGCTCAGCAGCCCCTGCCTTGATGCGCTCTCGTGGTTGCCGCCAGCCCCTACCGCAATAAAGTCCATGAGTCTTATTCCCATGATTTTTCCTGCTTCAAGCAGTCTCTGGATAAGATTCCTGTCCTGCGGGCTGAAGCTTGGGTCTCCGGACGGGTGATTGTGTCCCAGAATAATCCCGTATGAGTTGACCAGCATGGCCCGCTTGAAGACCTCTCTGGGGTGCACAATGCTCTCATTGAGGCTCCCGATGGATATGATCCAGAACCCGGTCGGCTGGTTCTGGGTATCGAGCGTTACCATGCACATGACCTCCTCGGCCATTTCCGAGAGTGCAAACACGTGGTCAAGAATCTTTGCGGCATCATCGGGGCCGGTAATCCTGCGGGCGGTTTCCTCATAACCACAGGCATTCTCACGCACCACTTTCAGCGACAGCAGCGGCATACTTTTTTTCAGTTCTTCGGTCATAATCTGAGCCTCCTATCTGCGGGTTTTAAGATTCATTCGCGGCATAAATTGGCTGAGTCCTCCATAAAAAAGGCGTTTTTAGGCAAAATTTCCTTGCCTGAAGATCGAGCTGCTCGTTCATTATATTATAACCCAAAAGTGGGGTAAATTAAGCAATTTAGGCGAGTTAGGGGTGATAGGAGGCAGTAAAAAGGAAATTCCGGGGCAAGATCGGCTTGCAGATGCGTAAATACAGCAGTAGGCTCATTCTCCTCGGCCTGCAGAAAGATGTGGCACGTTCACTTGCATATGTTTTAAGATGGCGTATAATTGCATTAGCAGCCGCATGGTGCTTAAGGTTGGACAGGTTGGTTCCTTCTGTGGAGGCCGGCGGTTATGGCAGAGAGCGGGTTTGATTATAGGGCAGTTTTAACAGCACCTCAGACGTTCCTCGCATCTACTTCCCTTATTTTCGCCTCTTCATAGAAATCTGTGGGTGATAGGTGGTTCGGACAGGCGTCCCAGATTATGAAAGTGCAATGTCCTGAGTGCGGCTGGAGCCGGGGAAGCACCGGAAGAAAAGGTTAAGGGAAAACAGGCAGAGTGTCCAGACTGGGGGCATGTTTTTCAGATAAGCAAAAGCGAGAAGGCGCAACCACAGCCGCCAAGGGGAGATATGAAAGGAGAATGGGAATGCAAAAAATGTGGTGGTAAAGCGAGTTCTGAACCGATTTATTCCTGTCCCCATTGCGGGGCTGGGGGGGACCGAAAAGAAAAAAGAAGCAGAAAAAGGATAGCGGGATTAGGTTGTATAGTGTTTTTATTGATTATCTTTGGCCCATGCATATATATTGGAACTTGTTACGATGTAGATAAGGATGCTTGGCGAGATAACCCTGAAAGTACATTAAGTAAAAGGAGAGCCCGACGCTATGGAAAGAAAGTGGTAAAGGAAAATCTCCGTTCTCCCAGTACAGCCAAATTTCCCGAGTCGCCGAAAGTAAGGTATCAAGGGGATCGGTATCAATGGGATCACAACTATCGGATAGACGGTAAAGTAGATGCGGAAAATACTTTTGGTGCCAAGATACGATCAAGGTTTTTTATATCTTTAGAACAAACCGGATCAGACAGGTGGAAGGTTAGATATTTGCGAATCGGACAGAATTTGATTATTGATGACTTAGAATACTGATTCCAAAAGTCAAAATTTTTATGAACAGAGTCTTATGAACACAGTCTTATAATCGAGGGATAAATTATGAAAGTTGAATGCCCAAACTGCGATTGGAACCGGGAAGTGCCGGAGAAGATTAAGGGAAGACCGGCAGAGTGTCCGAAGTGTGGTAAAAAAATTAAGATAGGCGTTACACAAGGATCTCTCCCTTCTGACTCAGATAAAAAAGAGTCGAAAGAACAAAAGAAAGAACCTGAAAAAACAAAAACGAGCAACGGGAGAGGGTTTGGATGGGTTGTGTTACTACTTGTGGCCATCCTGTTAGCCGTCACCAATCCGGATGGGGAGAAACACAAAGCGGTTATAAGGAGTGCTGAGATCGAAGATCATCCTTTTTGGGGTCCTTTGGGAAAAGCACACATCGTAGCAGAGACGGCGGATTACAACAACTATGTGGTTTTCTCCACCACGACAGTTAGGGGGAAAACGGCCACAATGGGGCTCCTGGGACAAACGTGGGTAATAGAATAACAAATCCGCATGGGGTGCAAAGGCAAAGGGGACGGATTGAAGAATTGTAACGCCAAACAATATTTTATAGGGGATAGATAATGCTTAATGCAGCTCGTTTGAAAACAGCAGGATGGTTGACGATTTTTCAAATGGTACTGGTTATTCCAACTATGGTGGTATCTGCTATAGAGGTGTTCACGGACAATCCTGCAGTAAATGCCCTTGAAGTATTATTGGGGGCGGCCAC
>PUNN01000108.1 GCA_003552605.1 Phycisphaeraceae bacterium | reverse complement strand
CGATCTTCGGCACCGCGATTCCGAACCACTACTACGAGGCGCTCAGCGAGCGGATGCTCACCAACGGCTTCTTCGCCCGCATGATCATCCTCGAAGCCGGCCAGCGCGGCAGGGGCCAGGAACCGTCCATCGGCGACCTGCCCGAGCGTGTGGTGACGACGGCGGGGTGGTGGGCGCAGTACCGACCCGGTCATGGCAACCTCCAGAACTGGCATCCGGTGCCGGCCATCGTCGCACACACCGAACAGGCCCGACACCTGCTGGTCGAGACCCGCGAGGAGGCCGAGGGCGAATACGCCGAGGCGGAGGCCAGGGGCGATTCGGTCGGCACCACGGTCTGGGGTCGCGTCAGTGAGCAGATGCGCAAGCTGGCGATGCTCTACGCCATCAGCGAGAACCACCGGTCGCCGCGCATCGGCATCGAGGCGGTGCGATGGGCGTCGCGGTTCGCGATGCACCAGACCCGGCGAATGCTGTTCATGGCCCAGGCTCACGTGGCGGAGAACGATTTCGAGGCGCTGATCAAGCGGGCCGTCGGCATCCTCCGCCAGTGGCACGAGAAGCATGGACCCGATGTCCTGATGCCGGCCTGGGACCTGAGGCGGCGGCTCAAGCAGCGCCCCAATGACTTCAAGGACATCGTGCTGGAGCTGGATGCGCGGCAGATCGCCAGGCTCGATACCGAGAAGGCCAGCACCAAACCCAAGTCGGGATACCGGCTGCTGTGAGCCCAGATACCCGCGAGAAAACCTCAGAGAAAACCTCATACACCCCAGAGAAAACCTCACGCCGGGGTGGTCCGTGCAGGCGTGGGCATGGAGAAAACCTCAATAACCTCAAGAAAACCTCATAGGCGTTATGAGGTTTTCTCGAAGCGGTAAACTATTGAAAAATAAGAAAATAGAGAGAAGAGAGAGAGATTCCATCATACCTCACGCTACCCCCCTCACACCGGCGTTTAGCACCTCCCTGCGTGTGTGCGCGAGGGTATGAGGTTTTCTCGTGAGGTTTTCTCATTCCCGTGCCGCAAAGGAGCACACACATGACCAACGCACCCGAATGTGGCCGCTGCCGATTCTTCCACCTCGATAAAGCGCCGACCCCAGGGTCGCCAGGCGAGGTCGATGGCCAGTGCCGTCGCCACTGCCCCGTGGCCGGTCGGCCGAGCGATGACGATCGTCACATCAACTACGCCTACTGGCCCATCGTCCTGAGCAGCGATTGGTGCGGCGAGTTCAAGGCCAGAGAGGGACCTTGCTCCAAGCCCCAAGGCAGCGGTCCCACGCCCGAGCCAGTTGGCCGATGCACTGCAACGTGACTCGTCGTCGCCGCCGCGTGGCGATGCAGCGCGGCCTGGCCGCACGCATCCGAACCGGTCCGAGCATCGAGCATCCAGCACGTCAAGTGCCGCACCGGCCTGAGCGGTGACAAGGCGCTCTGGACGGGGCCGCTGCTCGAACATGATCCGCAGGCGAACGTGCAGGATATCGCCAGGCAGCTGGAGATCTCTGAGCGCTACACCCCCAACAAAGGAGAACGAGATGGAGCAGATCGTGCTCGAAGGGAGCAGGCTCGCTGAGTGGCCTGTCACGGCGTACGTGGATCAGGCAGGGCAGGTGTTCCTGCCGGGCGGAGCGTTCGGTGACGAGAAGCCGGCGCGGCTGTGTCTCAGCCACGACGGTGTGGCGTTTGTGCGTGACGGTGAGCACACCGATGCGCCGGCCACCTGGCCGCGAAATCGCACCCGCGCATGGCCGAGGGGATCACGCCCATCGCCGGCCATGTCCCGCGACGCCTGGCCACGCGCCACGCCCCGATCGCCCCTGAGCGCCTACGCTGGCCCCTGTCGCGTTCCCTGCCCGCCGGCGACCTCCCAGCCGTCTGCGGGCTTCGGGGCCGGCAGGGGCGAGCGTGGCGGCCGTGACGGGCAAGGGGCGAGGCCGGCAAAGGCGAAGGCGGTCGCGACTGGCGGATCAGTGCCGGCGCAGCAGGCGCGAGGCGATGACCCACGCACCCGCGATGGCGGCCGCAGCGCTCATCCCGACCTCGATGGCCCGGCTCGCTGCGCTGGAACACCATGACACCGATGCGGCATGACCGGACAAGGTCTGGGCCGCCCTGGTCGCGCTTCGCTTCCTGCGAAGTGAGGCCGCCGGGTCACGGGGCCGACCACCGAGCTCGGTGAACCGGTGATCTTACATGCACGATGCACGGCACACGGCTTTCGTTGGCGACCACTGCGACATCATCCCGGCACACCATGCAACCGTCCATCACCACCGCCGCGGCACCTGCGCAGCCCGCCTCTGAAGGTGAACGGCACCCGCTTCGACCGCCATAATGGCAGTCGCCGTGGTGCAAAGCGGCTGATCTGAAGCGATCCGTAAGGTTTTGTCCTGTCATACCCGCTCATGTTGCACGCGGTCCATGCAGAAATGATGGCAATGATGGCATTCATGGAAACATCGCACACCTCGCTGCGAGGTGCGTGCAGGCCCTTGCCGGCTACGGCACGCACCGTTGCACCGGCTGCGGAACGGTCCGCCAGAAGCGTTGTTTTTCTGCCAGGAGGTGACAATGGGCGTCACCACGCGACAAGCAGCAGTGCCGGTGACTCGCCGCCGTGTCCGAGCCAGTGCCGTCCTTGTGTCATGCGGGCCAACGAAAGGCGAATGACCATCTTTTCAACCACTCGCCCAAAACGTCGACTGCCGAGCCGGACTGCCATTATGGCATGTTTTTAGGTACTTCCTCGGCCAAAACTGCCAAAATGGCACGGGAACGCGTCGAGCCTTGACACACAGTTTGTTGCGGCTGTCCGGTTTTTTTCCCGCCAGCCCCGGCGGGCCGCGATGGTGGGATGCAACCACACCGATGGGCGATGCGCCGGTGGGCGAAGGGCCAGGCGCTTCGGCAGCGATGTCTGCAACGGCCGAACTCGACCCCGAAGCACAGGCCCGGCGACCAGCGCGTGGCTTGGCCACCGACGCCCCACCT
>PUNN01000521.1 GCA_003552605.1 Phycisphaeraceae bacterium | reverse complement strand
TGAGGGGGGCGGCGCGAGGGGGGCTCGGTGCAAACGCCCAAATGTTTCATGTGCCGTCTTCCCCGCCTTATGCAGGGGTCGGCCTTCGGTTCAGCCACGGCACGACCGGCACGAATCTACCCCCACCCCAGCCCTCTCCCGAGGGGAGAGGGAGAAAAATGCCCGCGGCGCATGTCATGCACCCGTCGGCCCTGATCCTCAACGCAGGGCCGGTGCGCCGATGTGCGCCCTTGGAATCGCCGGAAGGGCACTGCTGAGTTCGGCAGAACAGCCGGTATGGTGGTCGTCCATCTGTGGTCGACCGACAGGCGGCAGCAGGGCCGTGCAGGGCCGTGGAGCAGCATGGCATCAGGCTGCATGGACAGTAGTCAGGCGCTGACCACCACGAGACTCAGCACACAGCGCGACACCGCATGCCAGCCCGCTCTACGGTGGCCGACTTCGCCTCCTGGCCCGCGACAGAGTGCGCCGCGATATAATGAACGCTTTCCCCAGGTACCGCGAGCTGCACCCCATGATTCCCCGTGTCGCCATCGTCGGACGGCCCAATGTGGGCAAGTCCAGTCTGTTCAACATGTTCTGTGGGCGGGATATCAGTATTGTCGAGCCCAGCCCGGGGGTAACCCGGGATCGGGTCAGTGCGTTCGTGGACGTGCCGGCCCCCGGTGGCACGCGCAAGCGGCCGCGCAGCCGGACCATCGAGCTTGTCGATACCGGCGGCCACGGGATCGAGGATGTGCAGGACCTGACCGCCGAGGTCGAGCGTCAGATCGCCGTGGCCCTCGCCGAGGCGAATCTGGTGGTCATGGTCGTCGATGTGCAGGCCGGCATCACGCCGCTCGACCGCAAGGTCGCCCGGCTGCTGCGGTCCGGCGACAGCCCGGCACCGGTGCTGCTGGTGGCCAACAAGGTCGACAGCCCGGAACTGGAATCGGCGGTCTTCGAGGCCATGGAACTCGGCCTCGGTGAGCCGCTGCCGGTCTCGGCCACGAGCCGCCTCGGTAGTGCAGTGGTGCTCGAGACCATCGGCGAGATGCTCGAATCCGCCCTACCCATCGAAACGGGTGGCGAGCAGGAAACGGCCGACCGCGGCCTGCATGTGGCGATCGTGGGCAAGCGCAACGCAGGCAAGAGCACACTCGTCAACGCCCTCGCCGGCATGGAGCGTGTGATCGTCAGCGAGCTTGAGGGGACCACGCGCGACTCGGTAGATGTGCGTTTCCAGATCGGCGAACGGGTGTTCACGGCCATCGACACCGCCGGCGTCCGCAAGCGCAAGTCGATACAGAACGACATCGAGTTTTACGGTTATCACCGCTCGCTGCGCAGCATCCGCCGCGCGGATGTGGTCGTGCTGCTGATCGATGCCCGGGTGCCGCTGAGTCAGGTGGACAATCAGCTTGCCCACGAGATCCAGAAGCATCACAAGCCCTGTATCCTGGCAATCAACAAGTGGGACCTCGTGCGGGAGAGTTCGACGCAGGAAGACTATCTGGCGTACATCGAGGATGCCCTGCCGGGCTTGAGCTACGCCCCCATCGCCTTCCTGTCCGCAACCTCGGGTGAAGGGGTACAGGAACTGGCAGCTTTGGTGGCCAACCTGCACGAGCAAGCAGGGCACCGGATGGGCACGGGTGAGCTGAACCGGCTTCTTGAAGAGATTTTCGCCGCACATGCCCCCGTTTCCCGTGGAGGCAAGCGCGGGCGGGTGTTCTACGCCACGCAGGTCGAAACGTGCCCGCCAACGATCGCCCTGTGGGTCAATGACCCGGACTTGTTCGACCACACCTACCAGCGTTTTCTGCTCAACCGGCTGCGCGATGAAGTGCCTTTCAGCGAAGTGCCCATCCGACTGATCTTCCGGGCACGCGGCCGGCACCACAAGGATGCAGCCGAACATGCGTAATCGAGGCAGCCCACCCTGCCGTCACCGGCATGCAGACCCATCATGACTGAAGGGGAGTCGCCACATCCCGATCCAGCAGCATTCCCACAAGGCCGGCCCTTGCGTGTGCTTTATGTCGCGCGTGCCCCGTTTGTCAGCGGCGCCGAGCGGGCGCTGATGTCGATGCTGCGACATCTCGATCGCGAGACCATCGAGCCGGCACTCGTTCTCGGCCATGCCAGCGACACATTCGCTGAATTTGCCCGCTCACTGAACATCCCCACCTACGAGGTGGCCATGCCCAAGCGGAGTTGGCGCTCGCTGCCCGGCTGGTGGCGCAGCCTCGCTTCCATGGGGCGTGCCATGCGGCGGTTTCAGCCGGATGTGGTGCATGCCAACGATGTCCCAAGTTGCCAGGCGATGTGTACCGTAGCGGCCAGGCGCGGCGTCCCGCGGGTGGTGCATGTGCGGTGGACCATCACCGCCCCGGAGATGGGATGGTGGTGCCGGGCTGGGGTGGAAACAGTGATCTGCATCAGCGACTACATCCGCCGCAGCCTGGGAAACCCGGCAGATACGCCACTGGCCCAGGCCCGATTCGAAGTGGTGGCCGATGCGGTCGACTGGCCGGCAACGGTTGATGGTGCTGCGGCCCCGGACCAGACCATCCCGGGGCCGAACGTGGAGGAACGGCCGATTCTCGGATTCGCCGGCCAACTCATCCCGAGCAAGGGGCTGGACCTGGTGATCGAAGCCTTGGGCAAGGTGCCGGCCGGGCAGCGGCCGCGACTGCTTATCGCCGGCCGCGATACCCAACGGGGCGGCGCATATGAAAAAGAGCTTCGCGAACTGGCCTCGCAGGCCGGGTCGGCCGATTCTGTCAACTGGCTGGGCTTTCTCCACGATGTGCGTGAGATGTACCGGCACGTGGATGCGGTGGTCTGCCCCTCTCGGGAGGAGCCGCTGGGCCTCGTGCCTCTTGAGGCGGCCCAGTTCGGACGGCCTTGCCTGGCCACGCGCACCGGTGGGCTGGCGGAAACGGTCGAGCATGATCGGACCGGTTGGCTCGTGGAGCCCACTGTAGAGGCATGGCGTGCCGCGCTGGCCGCCCTGCC
>PUNN01000378.1 GCA_003552605.1 Phycisphaeraceae bacterium | reverse complement strand
GTGCCAAGCCAAGGGTCATGGTGCGTTTCGCTCCGCGGCCCTCGCTCAACGCACCCTACCGTAGGGTGGGCAGAGCGAGGTCCACCGAGCGAAGCCCACCACCAACGCGCGGTGCGCCTGGGGCTCGCCGGCCACCGGGAAACCGCTCTCAAGGGTACGGAGCCACGGCCATCCGCAGCCAAGGGGCCCTCTCGCAAAGCAATGTTCAAAACATCGCCGCGAGGCGACAAGTGCCAAGCCGAGGGCCATGGTGCGTTTCGCTCCGCGGCCCTCGCTCAACACACCCTACCTGTCGGGCTCATTTGTCATCAAGCAGCTCGACCGCTTCGAACTTCTGCCCCTCGAGCATCGAAAGCGAGGCGCCGCCGCCGGTGGACACGTGGCTGACCCGGTCGGCAAAACCGAGCTGCTGGATCGCCGCGGCCGAATCGCCGCCGCCGATGATGCTCGTGGCGCCGCTTTCGGCGATCGCCTCGGCCACCGCCTTGGTCCCTTCATCGAACGGTGGCATCTCGAACACACCCATCGGGCCGTTCCATACCACCATCTTCGCACCCTTGATGGCATCGGCGAACAGCTTGACCGACTTCGGCCCGATGTCGAGCCCCTGATACCCATCGGGAATTTCGCCGTCGACCACCTGCTTGTTGCAGTCGCCGCTGAAGGCATCGCCCACGTGGCTGTCTACCGGCAGCATGAGCTTCTCACCGCCGGCTTCGAGCATCTTCTTCGCATCCTCGACACGATCCTGCTCGACAAGGCTCTTACCCACGCGGCGGCCCTGGGCCACGAAGAAGGTATAGGCCATTGCGCCGCCGATGATGATGCGGTCGCACAGCTTGAGAAGGTTGTCGATCACGCCGATCTTGTCGCTGACCTTGGCACCGCCAAGGATGGCGATGAACGGCCGCTGGGGGTTCTCGATGGCATCCTTGAGGTACTGAATTTCCCGGTCGACAAGGAAACCGCTCACGCAGGACTTGCCCTGCTGCTTCATGATCCGCGGCACGGCGACCATCGAGGCATCCTTGCGGTGGCACGTGCCGAAGGCATCGTTGACGTAGATGTCGGCAAGCTCGGCAAGCCCGCTCGCGAAGGTCTCATCGCCCTTGTTCTCGGCCTTGTCGAACCGCAGGTTCTCAAGCACGGCGACATCGCCATCCTTGAGACTGCTCGCCTTCAGCTTCGCATCCTCGCCCACCGTGTCGGTGGCGAAGGACACGGGCTTGCCGAGTTTCTCACCGAGCCGCCGCGCCGCCGGCGAGAGGCTGAACTCGGGCTCCGGCCCGGTCCCCGCCGGCCGGCCGAGGTGGGATATCAGCAGCAGCCGGCCACCGCGATCGATCACGCTCTTGATCGAGGGCAGGGCCATTTCGATGCGTCGGTCATCGCTGATCTGCCCGTCCTTGATCGGCACGTTGAAGTCCACCCGCATCAGCACGGTCTTGCCTGCGACATCCACATCCGCGATCGTCTTCTTGGCCATGAGAGTTCTCCTTACCGAATGCCCCTGCCACGCCGCGGCGGGCAGGGTGATTAGGTTGGTGGTTGTTTGCGGTTACAGTCTGGCCCGCCGCGGGTGCCACCGCTGATCGGCGGGGCGCACAGCCGGCGGGCCCATCCCCTTGCAGGCCCCTATGATAACGACTCAAGCGACGAGATACACCGATGACCGACACCCCCGAGCCTACCGCCGCCGATATCGCCGCGCTGCAAACCGAAGCCGGCGCCGAGTTCATCCCCTTCGGCCCGATCGACCCCACCCCGCAGACGGGTGCTGATGATTCAGGTGAGCCTGAGATGCCGGTGGCCGCCACGGACCGGCAGCAGACCACCCCCGAGCCCGATGCGGCCGAGGTCGCGGCACTCCCCGCCCTTGTGGCCAGCTTCGGCGCCTACGAGGCCGAGTACGCCACCATTCGCAAGGGCGTGGGCATCTTCCACCAGCCCCATCGCGCCATGCTTCGCATCGAAGGTGCCGACCGGCTCGACTTCCTCCAGCGGATGCTCACGCAGGATGTGGCCGACCTCGAACCCGGCCGGGCACGCCGCGCGTTCCTGCTCGACCATCGCGGGCGGATCGCGACGGACCTGCTCGTGCTCCACGACCGCGATGTGACCTTCCTCGAGCTCGACCGCCCCGATGCCGCCGCCGTCGCCGCGAAGCTCGACAGCTTCCTGTTCACCGAGGATGTGACCATCCACGATGACTCTGACACGCTTACCGGTATCGCCCTCCACGGCCCGGCCGCGGCGAAACTCATCCACACCGTGACCGGCCATTCCGTGGCCGACCTGACGCACCTGCAACTGAAACGTCCCGGCCGCGATGGCGAACCCGCCGGGCAGGCTGGGCAGGCCACCGGCGGCGGGACCGAACAGGCCGTCAGCAGCGAGCCGGGGCCGGCAAAGGCGGCAGACGCCACGCTCAATGCCCTGCTCATCCATCGCTACGACCAGACCGGCACGCCCGGGCTGCACCTGTGGCTGCCGACCACCGCGGCGGCCAGCCTGTACAGCCGCCTCGCCGACGCCGTCGGCGGGCTCAACCCCGACATCGACCAGTCTCAGGTGCGTGAGGGGGGCGAACCGGCGCCGCCGCGGCGGGAGGTCATCGGCAGGGGCATCGGCTGGCTGGCATTCAACACCGCCCGGATCGAGGCCGGCCGCCCGCTGTATCACATCGACTTCGGCCCCGACACCCTGCCGCACGAAACCGGCCTGCTCGAAGAAACCGTCAGCTTCACCAAGGGCTGCTACCTCGGCCAGGAAATCGTCGCACGGATGCAACACCTCGGCCGCCCCTCGAAAACGCTCATCATCCTCCGCTTCGAAGACGACCGATTGCCCATCGCCGGCGAACAAGTCTTCACCCCCACCCCCGCCCCCGGCAGCGCACCCGCCCCCGGATATACCCCCGCAAGCTCACCAGAAAGTGGCGCGGCCCCCGGGAGCGAATCGGGAAGAAGCACTGGCCCTGCGGATTCATGGGGGAGTGCT
>PUNN01000494.1 GCA_003552605.1 Phycisphaeraceae bacterium | reverse complement strand
TTCAAGCCGGTCCATGATCGCCTTCAACCGTGCCGGTCGCTCCGGATGGCCCGGCGGGGTAGCGTGTTCGAGCAATTCAGGATCGTACACAAGCCCACATGTCCTGGGGGGATGCTGGCCGGCGGTGTCGTCACAAGAACGCGTGCTCACGTTGTGCTGCGTCGGGGAAGGCTCACGACGGCATCCTGCCAAGGTGCCAAGCAGCATGGAAAAGCCCGCGGCGAGCATCCGCATGAGAAACGAACGTCGACCGAGGGGCACCGGGTCACTCATGGCTGGTGTTCCGCGCCACCCCAGCGCCGGCCTCGAAGGCGATGGCCCCGGCGGCCTCACACCTCGACGGTGGCGAAGTGATGGTCCTGGATCGGCACGACGTGCTGGAGCACATCGCTGAGCACCTGCGCCGGCGAGCCGAGGCTGTTAACTTCCTTGACCCGGCTCGGGTCGTAGTATTCGAGTACCTGCGCTGTCTCCTGCTCGTAGACTTCCCACCGCTTGCGGATCACCTTCTCATCGGCATCATCGGGCCGGTTCTCCTTGAGCGCGCGGCGGCGGAGCCGGCGGATCATCTCCTCGCGATTGTCGCATACGAGATAGATCACCGCGAGCACATCGATGTGCTGCTCCATCAGTCTTGCCTGCTCGACGGTGCGGGGGATGCCATCGAGGATGAGCAGGTCGCTCTTGGGCTTGAAGTCGCCGAGCACCTCGTGGGCATGCAGCGATTCGGCCCACATGCGCACGGTGACCTCATCGGGCACCAACTCGCCTCGGGAGCTGTAGTCGAAGAAGATGCGCCCGAGTTCGCTCTCTGGGTTGAGCCGCCGGAATACCTCGCCACAGGAGGAGTGGTAGAAGCCGGGGATCGAGCCGAGGATACGTCCCTGCGTCCCCTTGCCTGAACCAGGGGCGCCGAAGAGAAGGGCGGATTTGTAGGTCGTGGACATCGAATCTCCGGGCGGTTGGCGCAGCATCGGGCTGCGGGGGGGAGGAGGCCGGGTTGTGGCACGGTGATGTTGCGGCTCGGCTGCGGCAGCCATCGGGCTGACTTCGTCGGCTCAGCGGTTCAACGCTGCATCCTGTTCATCGGCCAGTTGCTCCGGGTCCCGCCGCGCCAGCGCGGCGAGCGGCTGATCGCTCCTGCGGCGGGCGGTGCTGGCGCTGACGCTGCTGCGGACCCATTCGAGGCTGCCCACGTGCCATTCGTAGGCATAGCCGACAATGATAATAATCAGAAACGGTAGTCCGTAAGCGAGGGCCGGGCCGGGAAACTCCCTGAACGTCACCGCCCAGGGGTAGATCAGCGCCAGCTCGACATCGAATACTAGGAAGAACAGCGCCACGACGTAAAACCGCAAATCGAACTGCACCCAATTGCTGCCGATGGTGGGCTCACCGCACTCGTAAATCGCCTGTTTTTCCCGATTTGGCGCCTCCGGGCGCAGCAGCTTCCCCACCAGCAGATTCACCAGCACGAATGCCAGCCCCAGGGCCATGAAGATGGCGATTGAAAGCAGCGCATCCATTGCAGGCGAACTCCGGCCCCGGCTGCGGGCCCCATCACGTAAGCCCCGCAACTGTAGCATGATGCATCGCCCCACTCAAGACCCACGCGCCCGATCCCAGGGTAACCGCATGTGGCTTGAGTGGCATGGTCATCGGCCGTCTCTCCGGGGGCGGCTGATGGCCATGCGGCCCCGAAGGTTCCGGGCGCCCCATCATCGGCGGTGCGGGCCATCGCCAGCAGCCGCACTCGCGGGGGATGGGCATGAAGGAACTGCGAAGGTGATGGCGATCGGAGGAGGAACTGCGAAAAGCGCGAAAGACGCGATAAAAGGACGGCAGCGCACCGACGCGTAGCTTGCACCGGCCGGAACCGGGCACTGCCGCCGGTTGGGGCAGGGCCGGTGTCGTTGCCCTGCTGCGGCGGTGAGTCATTGTCCGCAGATTGGCGCAGATTTGCACAGGTTACGAGGATGAGGTCGAATGAAAAAGCCGTCAAAGTGTCAGATCGCATGGGGCGTGCTGAGGCACATCGGCTCACTCAATACCGACATTCATGCATCTTCGATCTGTGTCGATCCGTCGATCGACACAGATGAAGAGGGTGGTCGGGGATGGTGGTGTGGGGGCGATCACATGCCGAGTTGTTCAAGCACAGCGCGGGCAACGTTTTCAGGTACCGGGCGGTAGTCGAGCGGTTCCATGCTGTAGGCGGCCCGGCCCTGGCTCATGCCGCGGAGGGTGGTCGAGTAGCCGAACATCTCGGCAAGCGGCGCCTCGGCGATCACCACGCGGGTGTTGCCGCGCTGCTCGGTGTCCACGATCATGGCACGGCGGCGGTTGAGGTCGCCGGTGACACTGCCGAGAAAATCCTCGGGCGTGGTCACGATCACCTTCATCACCGGTTCAAGAAGCTGCAACTTCGCCTTGCGGGATGCTTCGCGGAAGGCGAGCACGCCGGCCTGCTCGAAGGCGACCTGCGAGGAGTCGACCTCGTGGAACGAGCCGTCGATGAGCGTCACCTTGACATTGATCAGCGGGTAACCGGCCATCACGCCCGACCGCGCCGCGGCGCGGCAGCCGGCCTCGACCGAGGGGATGAATTCCTTCGGGATGGACCCGCCGATGATCTTGTTCTCGAAGGCGAAGTTGTCCTTGAAATCGAGCCCGGCTTCTTCGGCCTGCTCGGTGGTGAACGGCTCGAGGGTGATCACCACATCGCCGAACTGGCCGCGGCCGCCGGTCTGCTTCTTGTGCGTGCCGCGTGCCTGGGCCTGCTGCTGCACCGTCTCGCGGTAGGCCACACGCGGCTTGCCGATGTTGACCCCGATCTTCATGTCGCGGGTCAGCTTGTGGCTGATGATCTCGAGGTGCAGTTCACCCATGCCCTCGATGATGGTCTGGCCCGTCTCATCATCGAAGTGCGAGCGGAAGGACGGGTCCTCCCGCTTGATCACGCCGAGGGCGTGGGAGAGCTTGTCCTTGTCGGCCTGGCTGACCGGCTCGATGCTCAT
>PUNN01000286.1 GCA_003552605.1 Phycisphaeraceae bacterium | reverse complement strand
TGCTGATCGACGAAGAACGCGGTAAACCTCGCCCGTGCGTGCTCAAGCGCTTCGGTCCGAACACGGGCAGTGATCATGTAATCGGTCTGCGGCACGGCGGCAAGGGCGCCTACGGCAAGAAAGGCGCCGGCACTGCCTCCATCAAGGCTGAGGTAGAGCCGGTTGTCTTCAACCTCGCGCTGCGGCTTGTCAAAGCGGACCTCGTTGTGCGCGGGAAAGCCGCGGCGGTGGGTCAGCAGGTTGTGGATGGGCATGCGATGGAATGCCGGTTCCGCCGTGTCAGCCTCCCGGCCGATGGCATACCAGTTGCGCGGCATATCCTCGAAGTTATCGGGCTCACGGAAATCGAACCGTCGCACGAGGCGTTGGCGCGACCGCCGTTCGGCCCGCGGCTCCCCGTGCGCGGCCGCCTCACCTGCCTCGGCCTCGTGGCCTGTCATGTCCATCGGGCCCGGCCGGTCGGCCCATGCTGTCGTGACCATCAACGCCGCCGCGATGAGCACCGGGCTGGCCGCAATCCGCCAGGATCGCCACGGGAGGAGTTGATACGGGAAACGGACCATCTCCCGTGCTATCGGAAGGTCACCGGCCGGGACTGGAAAGAGCCCCCGCTACCGGGCCCTCTGCCCAGCGAAAAGTCCACCTTGCAGCGCTGACCCCGACTGGCGCATCCAGGCTGATGCCGCCGCGGGCGGCGCCCGGGGGCTATACCGGCTCGTGCAATGTCTGCCCGTTGCTCGAGATCACCCGGCTGTACCAGTGGGCCGAGTCTTTCAGCACGCGGCGGCTGGTGGGGTAGTCGACGAAGATCAGCCCGAAGCGTTGCTTGTAACCCTCGGCCCACTCGAAGTTGTCCATGATCGACCAGTGGAAGTAGCCCTCGACGGGGATGCCATCGTTGATCGCATCTTCGAGTCGAAGAAGGTATCGCCGGGTGAAGTCGATCCGCTGCGGGTCGCGAACACGGCCATCGAGGTCGATCACGTCCGGGTTGGACATGCCGTTCTCGGTGACCACCACCGGCAGGCCGTACCGCTCGTGGATGAAACGCGGCCCCCAGTAGAGGCTGTCGGGCTCGATCGGCCAGCCGAAAAGCGTGATGGGAAACCCATCGTACCGGCTGACTTCCTCGTAACCGGCGGCGTTGTCGGCAGCGCGGACCGGTAGCGCGTTGTAGATGTTGACGCCGAAGAAATCCAGCGGCTGGGCCATCAGTTCCATGTCGCCGCTGCGCACGCGGGGCGCTTCATCCCCCCAGGCCTCAAGGGCATCGGCGGGATAGGCGCCCTTGAGCACGGCATCGCTGAACCATGTCAGGTTCCACATATGGCGGTCTGTGCAGGCATAGGTCGCCCGCCGCGCCGCTTCCACATGCGCTGGATCATTGTCCGCCGGGTAGCGGATCACGCCAACCGGCGCCCATCCGATGCGTGGTGGCTGCTTTGTTCGGTCACGCAATGCCTGCACCGCCCGGCCGTGGGCGAGCATGGCATTATGGCCGGCGACGAGTTGCTCGGAAAACGGCAGCTTCAGGCCCGGTGCGTGGACACCGGTGCCATGGCCGAGTCCGATGAACACCTGTGGCTCGTTGTGCGTCATCCAACATCGCACGCGGTCACCAAGCCGGTCGGCGACTATGCCGGCGTACTCACCGAACCACTCAGCGATGTCGCGGTTGAGCCACCCGCCGCGACGGAAAAGCTCGAGCGGTAAGTCCCAGTGAAACAGGGTCACCCACGGCTGAATGCCTGCGCTGAGCAGTTCATCCACGAGCCGGTCGTAGAAGGCCAGGCCGGCCTCGTTGACCCGGCCCACACCTTCGGGCATGATGCGCGGCCAGCTCAAAGACAGGCGGTAGCCCTTCAGCCCGATCCGCTGCATCAGCGCCACATCTTCCTTGTACCGATGGTAATGGTCGCAGGCCACATCGCCGGTCTGGCCCTGGTGGATGCGGCCTTCCCAGCGACACATCATGTCCCAGACGCTCGGCCCCTTGCCATCGGCATCGTGGGCACCTTCGATCTGATACGACGCCGCGGCGGCGCCCCAAGCGAAATCTGTGGGAAAGGGCATGACACTGGTCTCCTTTGAAACTGGGGATAAGGCGGGCGGTTGGGGGGTGGCTATGGCGGGTAGGATACTGCGCCGCCGGCGTTGTATCGAACGGCCATTACTGCATGTAGCTGTCGACGATCTGCCGCCAGAGGCCCTGCGCTTCGAGGATGTGCTCGATCGCCTCGCGCACCGCGCCGCGCCCGCCGCGCGCGGCGGTGACGAAGCAGGCCACCTCGCGCACCTCGTCCACCGCATCGGCCACCGCGATCGGAAAGCCGCATCGCCGCATCGCCGGCAGGTCAAGCAGGTCATCGCCCATGAAGGCGGTCTGCTCGAGCCCGACCCCGGCCTTCTCACACAATTCGGCAAGGCCTGCGCCCTTGTCCGTTGCCCCCTGAAGCACGTGCCCGATGTGCAGTTCCAGTGTGCGCAGGTTGACCGCGCGCGTGTTGCGGCCGGTGAGCACGCCGATCTTCAGCCCCACCTTCTGTGCCGCGGTGATGGCAAAGCCATCGCGCACGTGGAAGCGCTTGGCCTCGATGCCGAGGTCATCGACGATGATCGAGCCATCGGTGAGCACACCATCGACATCGAGTACCAGAAAACGAACAGCCTTGAATTCAACCATGCCTGAACTTCCGCGGCCGTGAGGGTGGCGGGGCTGCACCCGGTCTTGCACCGCCCGCCATGGGCGCCTGATGCAAGTTGTCCCGCCTACTCACATCATTGGAGCAGCAGGAGCCGCAACCTGCAAGCGCAGACAGCGCAGGGCCAGGGCAAACGGGCGCATGATGCGCGCTGCGGAAAGTCTAAGATGGGTGGCATGGTCAGCGGGCTTTGCGGGGGGCTTCAGCCCGATGGCCATGCGAGCCCGCAAGGCGCTCAAGACGCCCGGCACCTTCGGGTCCGCATGGCCAGCGGCTGCGGACACCCCCGGATGGCCCCGGACACCCCCGGAGACC
>PUNN01000333.1 GCA_003552605.1 Phycisphaeraceae bacterium | reverse complement strand
TGATCGAGTTCACCTTCCTGGCTCAACTGCCGTACTGAGACCACCGCTTCACCTCTTTCCAGACCTCGGCTTCCCCGCCGAGGTTTTCTCCGGCATCGCCACGAGATTGCCACGCGGGATGACGACCAGGCCACCGTCGATCTCGACGCCGATGTTGCGCGGGCCGGGGGCCGGTGGCCACCACCCGCCGCCGGCCTGTACGCAATCGCACCAAACGTGAGCGGATCGGGCTGACCGCGATGCATACCCATCGACCCGCAGCCACCAGCGCCAGCCATTGCCAGGCCCCTGCGACAAAATCGTGATTGGTGCGGATATAGATGAAAGGACGCCGGGCCACACCGCGGCCCGCTCGCCAAATATTTGCGGAAAGTGAACCCGCATGGTGAAGCGCATCGAGCCCAAGAGCGCCAGATGGGCGTCGCGCAGGTATGGAAATCCATAGCTGCGCCACACGCAAAGGGACCGACGGCAAGGTGTACGACACTTTTCACCGTGGCCACCACGCGCCATCGCGTGCGGTTCGTCCGCGGTCGCCACCATCGGGCTGGTGCCGCAACAAACAACGGACAGGAGACAAAATGATGCTTTTTCGACGATTTCCGGACAGGTCGCCCCAAAACGGCATAGGTAACTAGTAGAGGGCGGCTTTGGCCGGTGAGGTCATCCCGCCTGCCAGACCCCCACCCCTGAAAGGAGCCTTCGCATGGATGCCATTGCCACCGTCGAACCAGCCCCAGCCAGCGATGCCGTGGATGCCGCAGCCGAGCGGTCGGCGCTGGGCGGCCTCGATCGGGCTTCGGAGCCGGTGATGCTGACCGTTGAGGACATGGGCCGGCTGCTCAACTGTTCAGCCCGCAGCATCTACCGGCTGGCCGAAGCCGGCCGCATCCCGCGGCCGGTGCGCCTCGGCGGGCTGCGGCGCTGGCACCGGCCGATGGTCGAGCGTTGGCTCGATGCCGGCTGCCCCATGCCCAGGGCGGTGCGGCGATGAGCGGCTGGGGAGTAGCGCTGGTGGCCAAGTGGCCCTTCGGGCGTGACCCGTCGGGGGTCACACTGGGGAATTTCCCCAGTGAGGCCGCGCCGAGGGGGCGGACGCAGTGGTCGGATCGAGAGGTCGCCAGGCGCTGTGGCGTGTCACGTGAGTATGTCTGTCGGCTCGCCAACAGTATGAGCGCATCATGTGATCGATCACAAGATGGAGTTCGCGAAGTCTCCCGGGCCGGAAAGAAGTATCCGCAGAATACCGCCAAGATCGGCCGGGCCAACAAGCCACGAAAATCCGCCGGCATCGTCGGCAGCGAGATGAACCCCATCCGCCAGCCGCGACCCGCACTGGTCCGAACCAACCTCCCACACGACCCCGCCCACGGCGCTCGCGCCATCGTCTCCGCCCTGGGCATTGACTATGCCCTCCGGCTGATCCAGACCCTGACCTCCTACCTCCAGCACCAGAAAGCAGGTGACCCATGAACGGACCGCTGAAACTCAGACGCCGACCACGGTCTGCGACGCACGAATGCCGACAAGCGCAAAGCCGTCCTGGCGATGCTGGAGGACGAGGAGTGGACGCAGTGGTCGGGCCGTGAAGTCGCCAAGCGATGTGGCGTGAACCCTTCGACCATCTCGCGCATCCGCTCCTCACTGTTGCAATGCAACAGTGAGGACGCGTCCCCCACCGGCGCACATACAAGACCAAGCATGGCACTGTCACCCGTATGAAGACTGGCAATATCAACCGTAGCCGCAAGCGCGGTGCGGACTCACCCAACCCCATCCGCCAGCCGCGACCCGTCCTGGCCCGGACCAGCCTCCCACACGACCCCGTGTGCGGCGCTCGCGCCATCGTCTCCGCCCTGGGCATCGACTATGCCCACCGGCTGATCCAGACCCTGACCAATTACCTCCAGCACCAGAAAGCAGGTGACCCATGAACGGACCGCTGAAGCTTGGACTCGACCAGATCCGCATCGATGGCGGCACGCAGCCGCGTGTGCTCATCGACGAGCAGGTCGTCGCCGACTACGCCGAGCTCTACAGCACCGGCGTCGACCTTCCACCGGTGACCGTCTTCTTCGACGGGGCGAGCTACTGGCTGGCCGACGGCTTCCACCGCTGCTGGGCCAACAGGCGGATCAACTGCGACTACGTGTACGCCGACGTCCGCCAGGGCACGCAGCGGGACGCGCAATGGCACTCGTTTGGCGACAATTCCGAGCACGGTCTGCGCCGTACACGTGATGATGTGGCCCACATCCTCAAGATGATGTTTGCAGATGACCAGTGGGCCGCCAAGTCGGACAGTGATATCGCCAAGCATGCGGGGATTCCTCGTCGAACAGTCTACGACCATCGCCAACGCTATCTTGGCGAATCCGCCAAGATAGACCCGGGGCAGCGCGAGGTCACGCGCAACGGCAAGACCTACCAGATGAACACGGGCAACATCGGTCGGGCCAAGTCGCCGCCGCGCCCCGGTTCCGCCCGCAAGCCCGGCGGTCTCTCGACCAAAGCCATAAAGCCCGGCCGGTCCCATTCCATCCATTACCCCAAAGTCGCCCTCGAACTGCCCCACGACCCCCATGGTGCGTGTCGCACCATCGTCAGCGCGCTCGGCAATGACTTTGCCCGGGCGCTAATCGCCGAACTGACATCCTACCTGCAGGCCCAGAAAGCAGGTGACCCATGAACGGACCGCTGAAGCTTGGACTCGACCAGATCCGCATCGATGGCGGCACGCAACCGCGTGTGCTCATCGACGAGCAATGGTCTGAATGGCCGCAGAGCCAGATCGCGAAGACATGTCGAGTGACGCAGGAATACGTTTCACGGTTGAAGAACCGTGAAGGGAGCACTATAGTGCGAACGTCCGACGGCCGCACGATGAACACCTCCAGAATCGGGCGTAAGCAGCAGCCCTCGCCGGTTCGCAAGAAGCCTCTCGTCGGCAGCGAGATGAACCCCATCCGCCAGCCGCGACCCGCACTGGTCCGAACCAACCTCCCACACGACCCCGCCCACG
>PUNN01000443.1 GCA_003552605.1 Phycisphaeraceae bacterium | reverse complement strand
TCAGGTGCCGTCTTTCCCGCCTCATGCAGGGGTCGGCCTTCGGTTCAGCCACGGCACGACCGGCACGAATCTACCCTCACCCCAGCCCTCTCCCGCCCCCGGAGAAAGGGGAGAGGGAGCAAGAGCCTTCCGCGACACGTGTCATGCACCCCGTCTGCCTTGGGGCGGCGAACCCGGTGGTGTCGCGGACAGGCCGGTGCGATACACTCCTCGGTGAGCTTACGCCCGCCTGCCGCTCCCTCATCGTTGCTGTCGGCTTTGTGCAACGGGAGGGGCGATCCTCCTTTTCCACGAAGGTATGACCCCCACGGCCCTATTTATCGGTTTCGCCCTGTTCAGCGTGGCCTCGCTGGGCGCCGGCTATGTCATGCGCAAGCGGGATTGGATGGATGAGGAGTGGAGCCGGCCGATGCACTTTTACACCATGGTGCTGATCTGGTCGCCCACGGCGCTGTTCAGCATCTGGCGGCTGCCGCTTCAACCGGAGGTGCTGTGGCTGATCGCAGTGCAGGTGGTGCTCGTGGCAGGGGTCGGGCTCGGGGCGATCCCGCTGGCGAAGTTGCTCGACCGTGACCCGCGGCGAGTCGGTGTGATGGCCGCCGCGGCGGGGCTGGGCAATATCGGCCTGACCCTCGGGGCTTATCTGTGCTACTTGATGATCATCCCGAGCGATGAGGCACTGGCCTATGCCATGGGTCTGACCATCGTCATGCATGTCCTCGGGGTGATCGTCCTCTTCCCCGTCTGCCGCTACTACGGGGAAGCTGTGCCGGGTGAATCATCGCTGGCGCGGCTGATCGTGGCTAACCTTGTGGACATCCGCGCCCTGGCCATCCACTTCGCGCTGCTGGGCCTTATCCTGGCGATCCTCGAGGTGCCGTTTCCCCTGTGGGTCGAAAAGTACTACCTCCTCGATGCCCTGTTCTGGCTGGGCGGACTGGGCACCTATCTCGGGATCGGCCTGCGGCTGCGGTTTGCTGATGCCTTCCGGTTCATGCCGCATCACGGGTTGCTGGCGCTGATCCGGTTCGGCCTCAATCCCCTGTTGATCTTCGGCCTGCTGGTGTGTACCCGGCTCACCCCGCTGCCGGTGGAAGGGGCGGCATGGGATGTCATCCTGCTTCAATCATTCATGCCCACCGCGGTGATGACGGTGATGCTTGCCAACTTGTTCCACCTCGACACGCGTCTGGCGAGCATGGCGTTTGTCTGGAACACCGCAATCTTCCTGGTATTCGTGCTGCCCGTGTTGCTGATCGCGTTTTCCTGAGGCCACCGCCACCGGGTGGATCGCCGATTCACATCTACCGGCGCGAAGGGGGCAGCATCTCGCCCTTGAGTTCGATCGACTCGCGCTGCTCGGGACTGAGGGTCATCAGCCGGCGGTCGGTGCCCATCTTCTGCGTCCAATGGTGTCGCCACCGGCCGACACCGAGAGAGGTAGCGTTCTCGCGGATCATGTTGCGGTGGTGGCCGGGTGAGTTGAACCACTGCCGGAAGGTCGCCTCCCCGCCGCGCCGGCCATAGGCGATGTTCTCACTCAGCGGCCGGGGGTAACCGGCCTTGCGCATGCGGTCGGCATGCGAACGCAGGCCTTCGGTCGGGGAAGTGTGTGAGAAGTAGCCAAGTTGGGTCATCTCGCGGCTGTGCCGCCGCGCGGCCTGGATGAGGCGGGCATCGAGTTCATAGGGCAGGATGCCGAGCGCCTCGCGATACTCGTTGACAAGCCTCGCGTTGGTCCACTCCTCATCGTCCATCAGCGGCCTGATCGTCTCGTTCCAGGCCTCAATGCGGCGGCAGGCGATGTGAAACCAGAGCGCGGCCAGATTCTCATCACCCGGTCGACGGCCGCGGTTGAAATCCATGATCCTCGCCACCTGATCCCGGTCGAGTTGCCACTGCTGCTCGAGCTGCTTCCAGAGTGCGTCTTCAGACTCATCCGTAAAGAGATGGTGGTCCGTGCCCTCGATCTCGTTCCACCAGTCGAGCAGTTGTACACGCCGCGCCATGGCCTCGATGGTAGGGGCCATCCGAGTGTGAGCCTGTGCCAGCACCTTGTTCATCTCAAGCAGCGTCTGGCGATACTCCCGGGCCGTGTCAACGCCGTCGCGATTGAGCCGTTGCAGGTGCTCCCGCGCCTCGCCGCGGTGTTGCTCCATCTGCTGCTGCATTGCCTTCAGTCGTGAACGGTCCCGCACGGCTCGCAGGCCCGCCTGAACGATGCCCCGGTCGCGTTGCAACCACTGCCGTACGGCCTGGCTGCGAAGCCGTCGGCCGGTTTCGCCGAACGCCTCGAGCTTGCCGATCGCCGCCTTGGCCTCGGCCCAGTCGTCACCCCGGGCGATGGCACCAAGCCGGGCCATCTCCCGGCGCTGCTGAAGCGTCAGCCGCTCGGGCTCGGGAGGAGAAGCGAGGTCGGAGTCGCCGTCAGCGGAAGCGGCGGGACCATCTTCGCAGCCGTTGGCCGCGGCCGAACGAATCAGCCCAGCCGGGATCAGGAGGGTTGAAACGAGCAGTCCAAGGCTGATCAGGCGCCAGTAGGGGTATTCCATCTGCAAACTCCGTAACAAGCTCGTCGGGCCTGCGGCATCCCCCAAGACGTACGCCCGGGTGGATGACACCATCCCCGGGAACTGGCCGTAAGGAAGCGACGTTATGGCACCTTACCCCGATCCACCCGGTCCGGATGCAGGGGCCAAGGGTATCTGGTTGGCGCGATCGCATAGTCAGGGGGCGAAGAACCGCCCCGCGCGGTCCCGTCCGCTTGGGGCTTTGCTGAGGGAGGTAGAGGTTTACTCGCACAGCCCGCTGGCTGGCCATGCGGCCCGTGCAAGAGGGCGCCACATGGCCATCAGCCGAAGACGGCCGCGGACCATGCCACCCACGCGATATGCGTTCACCCTGGGGTGCATGACATGCGCCGCGGGCATTTTTCTCCCTCTCCCCTCGGGAGAGGGTCGGGGTGAGGGGGGCTCGGTGCAAACGCCCAAATGCTTCATGTGCCGTCTTCCCCGCCTTATGCAGG
>PUNN01000174.1 GCA_003552605.1 Phycisphaeraceae bacterium | reverse complement strand
TTTATGGTAGGATGAGGGGCTGGGATGTGATGATGTAAACCCCTGATATGCAGGTATTAAGAGTATGAGCCAGGATGATGGCCTCCCCCCGGAAGGCCCCCAACCCCCGGACGGCCCGCAGGACCCCGAGCAGCCGGAGGGGGGCGGCGATGAGCAGGTGCCGCCGCCGCCGGTCAGTGGCGGGCAGATGATCGACACGGCCATCGAGCAGGAGTTGGCCGAGAGCTATCTCACGTATGCGATGAGCACCATCGTCGACCGGGCACTGCCGGATGTGCGCGATGGGCTCAAGCCGAGCCAGCGCCGCATCCTCGTGGCGATGCACGATCTGAACCTCACCCCCGGCCGAAAGCACTCCAAGTGCGCCGGCATCGTGGGTGAGACGATGAAGAAGTACCACCCCCACGGCGATGCGGCGATCTACCCGACGCTGGTCAACCTCGCCCAGCCGTGGAAGACGCGATACCCGCTGGTCGACAACCAGGGCAACTTCGGATCGCTCGACCCCGACCCGCCCGCGGCGATGCGGTACACCGAAGCGCGGCTGCATGCCCACGCCATCGAGATGCTCGATGACCTCAAGCTCGAGACGGTCGACTGGATACCCAACTTCGATGAGTCGATGGTCGAGCCGAAGGTGCTGCCCTCGCGGTTTCCGAACCTGCTGGTCAACGGCTCGACGGGCATTGCGGTGGGCATGGCGTGCTCGATGCCGCCGCATAATCTCGGCGAGATATGCGATGCGATCACCACGGTGATCGACCGGCCGGAGATCGGGCTTGCCGAGCTGATGCAGATCGTGCCGGGGCCGGACTTTCCCACCGGTGGGGTGATCTGCGGGCGGCGGGGCATCATGGAGGCCTACGCCACCGGCCGCGGCCGCGTGACGGTGCGTGGCAAGGTGCATCACGAGCAGACGCGGACGGGCCGGAACCTGCTGGTGGTCACCGAGATTCCCTACCAGGTGACCAAGAACGATGGGATCGTCAACAAGATCGTCGAGGCGCGCAAGCTCGAGCGGATCACCGACATCGCCGACATCGTGGATGAATCGAGCAACCGCGGTGGGATGCGGGTGGTCATCGAGCTGAAGAAGGCGGCCGACCCGACGGTGGTCGAGAACCAGCTCTACCAGCTCACGCCGCTGCAATCGACGTTCTCGATCATCAGCATCGCCCTCGTGGACGGCCAGCCGCAGACGCTCGGCCTGCGCGGGCTGATCGACTGCTATATCCGCCACCGCTTCGAGGTGATCCGCCGCCGCACGGCGTACAAGCTCAAGCGGGCGCAGCAGGAGGCACACCGCATCGAGGGGCTGATCTACGCGGTGTGCGACATTGATGAGGTGATCCGGCTGATCCGCAGCTCACGCACGCGTGAAGAGGCGATCGAGGCGTTGATGCAGCGCGGCTTCCGGATACCGGCCGACCACCCGTATGCCCCGCAGATTCCGCAGCGGTTGAAGGACCATGCGGTCGAGCAGGATGTGCATCTGACGCGGACGCAGGCCGAGGCGATCGGCCGGCTGCAACTGATCCAGCTTGTCGGCCTCGAGATCGAGCGGCTTGTCGACAGCTACGCGAAGCTGCTTGCCGAGATCGAGGAGTATGAGGCGATCCTCGGCGAGGATTCACGGGTGTATGCGATCATCAAGGATGACCTGGCGCAGATCAAGAGCCGCTTCGGCGATGCCCGGCGGACGCAGTTCTCCGAGCAGGAGGCGGGTGAGTTCGACCTCGGCGAGCTGACGCCGGTGCAGCGGGTGGTGGTCACCTTCACCCGGGCCGGCTATGTCAAGCGGCTGCCGGTGGATGAATACCGCACGCAGGGCCGCGGCGGCCGGGGCATCCGCGGCGCGGCGACGCGGGATGAGGATGTGACCGACCAGCTCTTCGTCGCCTCGACGCACGATGACCTGCTGTGCTTTACCAACAAGGGTCGCGTGTTCAAGCTGAAGGTGTACGACATCGCCGAAGCGCCGCGGACCAGCCGCGGCCGGGCGATCGTGAACCTGCTCAACCTTCGTCCGGACGAGCAGGTATGCGAGCTGATGCCCATCAGCGACTTCGAGCGCGAGGAGGCGTTCCTCGTGTTCGCCACAGCGCGGGGCATGGTCAAGCGCACGCTGCTTGCCGACTACCGCAACGTGAACCGGTCGGGGATCATCGCCATCAACCTGCGCGATGACGACCGGCTGATCGGTGTGACCTGGACCAGCGGTGATGACCACATCCTGCTCGGCACGTCGAAGGGGATGGCGATCCGCTTCCGCGAGGATGATGCGCGTGCGATGGGCCGCAATGCCAGCGGGGTGAAGGGCATCGAGCTTGGCGGGGATGATGAGGTGGTGGGGATGGTGCGTGTGCATGCGGGCGATGACCGTGACCTGTTGACGGTGACCCGCGGCGGCTTTGGCAAGCGCACGCCGCTGCGTGAATATCTCGTGCAGGCCGAGGATGGCTCGACGCGTGTTCAGAGCCGCGGGGGCAAGGGGCGGCGTGACATCGCCGTCAACCGCCGCAATGGCCGCGTGGTCGGGCTGATGGCGGTCGAGCAGTCGGACGATGTGATGATGATCACGACGGTGGGGATGATGATCCGGACGCGCGCGGCGGAGGTGCGGCAGACGATGCGCGGCTCGCAGGGTGTACGGGTGATCAATGTCGCCAAGGATGACACCCTCGCGAGCATCGCCCGCGTACCCGAGGAAGACCGCGAAGACAACACCCCCGGCCCCCCGGAAACCCCGGAAACCCCGGAAACCCCGGAAACCCCGGAAACCCCGAAATCCGTCTCCGGCGCAGGTGAGGGGGCAGGGGCCGAGTCATCGGCGGAGGCCGGTGGCGGTGAAGGTGATGGGGATGAGGGGGGCGAGGGGGGGGATACCGCCCCGGACACCGAGCGAGACCCCGATGCCGGCGGGCAGGATTCGGGCGGGCGTTGAGCTTCGCCGGCCCGGTTCAATTCTGCCGCCCCCGGAACCCCGCAACCCCGCAACCCCGCAACAGGGCGGATGCATGTCTCTCCCAAGTGGGTGGCATGGTCAGCGGGCTTTCCGGGGCTCCGGGGGTCTTCAGCCCGATGGCCATGTGAGTCCGCGAGGCACTCGGGTCGGCTTGAACCCTGGGGGCCGCATGGCCATCGGCCGCCCCCGGAATCCCCGGAACCCGCGGTAATACGGCCGCTGACCATGCCACCCAAGCTACATGCGTTCGCCATGGGGGTGAGGGCGGGTTCGGACGGCCCCGGCGTTTTTCCCCTCACCCCAGCCCTCTCCCGAGGGGCGAGGGAGCGAAAGGCGTTCTGCCACATGTGTCATGCACCGTTCGCCGTGTTGCTGGAAGAACGCATACTTGCATCGGCGGCGCCCGCGACGACAATGGCATCGCTTTGCGGGTTGTGCGAGCAGTGGCGGATGTGGGGCCGTGGGTGGTCCCGGGTGGCCCGTTTGAACTGTGGCGGGAGTCGGTTGGATGTCCATCGAGAAATGGTCGGAAACCATCTGGGTCGTATCGCTGACGGATGAGCCGGCGCTGTCGGAAGACCTCCTGACGGCGCAGGAGGCGGCGCTTCAGACACAGCCGACCCCGGATGTGGTGGTCGACCTGTCCGCGGTGACGCACGTCAACTCTTCCAACCTGTCGCAGTTGCTGCGGCTTCGCAAGATCATGATCGACAATGACCGCCGGCTGAAGCTCGCCGGCATGCCCGACAGTGTATGGGCGGTGTTTCTGACCACGGGCCTGGACAAGGTGTTCGACTTCGCCGATGACCTCACCACAGCCCTGACGGGCCTTCAGATCGGCGACTGAGCATCCGGGTGATTCCACCTCAGGGGCGTTACCGAGCGTGACGGCGCTTTGTCCCGGCTTGTTGTTCGCCGTCGGCGGTCATGTCTTCGATCGCGCGGCGGAGCACCGTGCGAAGCTCATCACGGTCCGCATATTGCCATGGGAATCCTTCCGGCCCCTGTCGCAGGCGGTCGAACATCGCGATCAGTCGCCGCATCCGTGCGGAGTCCGGTGGATGCGAGGCAAGGCGGCTCACGCCCCCATGGGGCGTAGGGCGCAACTGCTCGGTGGGGTAGAGCAGTTCCTCGTGCAGCTTCTCACCCGGCCGCGGGCCGGTGATGACGATGGGTACATCCTCGTTCGGCTCGAGGCCGTGGGCCCGGACGAAGCGATGGGCGAGATCGAGGATGCGCACAGGCTGCCCCATGTCGAGCAGAAACACCTCACCACCCCGCTGGCCGCTGCCGCCCTCATCATCCCACTTACGACCGCTCATCGCGGCGGATTGCAGCACGAGTCCCGCCGCCTCGGGGATGGTCATGAAGTAGCGGTGCATGTCCTTATGCGTCACCGTCAGGGGCACGCCCGCTGAAAGCTGCTTTGACCAGATCGGTAGCACGCTGCCCACTGACCCGAGCACATTGCCGAAGCGCACGATGCAGAGGGTCATGTCCGTGGTTTCGTTCAGATGCTGCACGTAAAGCTCGGCAAGCCGCTTGGTCGAGCCCATGACACTTGCGGGGTTAACGGCCTTGTCGGTCGAGATCATCACCATCCGCCGCGCGCCGCCGGCCATGGCGGCATCGGCCACGGCGCGGGTGCCGAAGAAGTTGCTCTCGATCGCTTCCGCCGGCCGATCCTGCATCAGGCCGACATGCTTCAGGGCCGCGGCGTGGAACACCATTTCCGGGCGATGCCGTTCGAACGCAGCGCGGGTTCGCTCACGATCGGTGATGTCCAGCAGCACCGCCGTCCGCGGCACATCCGCATGCTCGCTTGCCAGCTCACGGTCGATCTCGAAAAGCGGGCTCTCAGCGCGCTCGAGCAGGACGAGCTTGGCCGGTTTGAACCGGCAGAGCATCCGCACAAGCTCCGAGCCGATCGAGCCGCCGGCCCCTGTCACCGCCACGACCTTGCCCCGCACCGTGCGTTCGATCAACGCTTCATCCAGCGGACGCGGCCGCCGGCCGAGCAGGCCGGCCGGATCAATGCCGCCGAAGCGGCCGAGCGGCTGTCGCACGTCCAGCACCGCCTCCTCACCTTCCGGCGGCACCGCTGAGCGGAAGGCAAACGGTGGCCGCACATCACCGGCAAGCTGATCAGCCAGCGTCGGCATCCAGCGCCAGGCCACCTTCGCCGCCTCGATCTCATTCAACACCGATCGCGCCTGCGGCTCGGCCGCGGCGGGCAGGCTGACCAGGGCCTGTTCAATGCCATGCCGAAGAAGGACTTCACCCAGGTCATCGAAGCTGCCGAGCACCGTCACCGAATCCGGCGTTCGCTCACTTTCATCCGCCGCAGCGCCGGGAAGCACACAGCCGATGACATCCCGCGGCGGGTCGACCAATTCCAGCAGATGGACAAGCTGGCGGACCGAGCCGGCGGTGCCGACCAGCAGTGTCCGCATCCGCCGCTCATGCACCGGCGCACTTTCGGCCCCGGAGCCGTCTGGGGCATCGCTCAGGCCGTTGCTCAAACCATTGTCGTGGCCATCGGGCACCATCGCACACATTCCTCTCCCCCCGCCGCGGCCAGCCGCAAGGCAGATGGCCGCATGCCGGGGTGGTGGTGCCATGATAGCAGTGGAGTGACATTGCAGAATGGGCCGCGCAGGTCGAATGCATGTAGCTGCAAGCAGGGTGGCATGGTCAGCGGTCGTCCGCGGCCGATGGCCATGCGGCCCCGAGGGTTCAGGACGCCCCGAGCGCCTCACGGACTCACATGGCCATCGGGCTGAAGACCCCCGGACCCCCGGAAAGCTCGCTGACACAGCCAGCCCCCGGGTTGCCCGCTGCGGCGCGTGTCATGCGCCCTCGCCGCATGGCCATCAGCCGCCTCCGGAGAGAGGGCTGCTGAGGCAGCCAGCCGAGCTACATGCGTTTGCGCTGGGGCCGGCGGGGCAGTGGAGCGTTTCACCGAGATCGCATGGCAACGCCCGCATGCCATGCGGCGTTGCGGCACACTCAGCAGTGACAAAGGCCTTTGGGCTGTGCCGTGGTTCGCCCTCCTCACCTTCGCATGAGGGGAGCGGGGCCATCCACCGTGGTCCACTGCTCCGCGCCTCGCGGCCGCCGTTCATTCGGCCACTTCCAGTTGCAGGCGCCTGTCCTCGATGCGGACCCGGCATGCGCCGAGGGTGACCTGCGCATCGAATCCCTCTCCCTCGACCGCAGCCCGGGGCGCCGCACCCCGCTGGACGGTCATGACCACGAAGAAGTCGTCGCCGCCGCGGGCCTCGATGGTGTGGGTTTCATCGCCCTCGACGATGCGAAGCCGGGGCGCTTCGGGCACGAGAAACCGTGCCCGAAGTGTGGCATCATGCTCACCGTGGATGATGAAGCCGTCCTCCATGACCTCCGGTCGGCCGGCGGTATGCATGGTCCACACCTTCTCGCCCGGTCCTTTGAATCGATCCGTGATGGCGACAAGTGCCTCGACGCCCGCGTGGCCGGAAAGGTCGGCGGCGAAGCTTCGCTCCGCCTCGATCTCCCCCGGCTCGGCATCGGCGAGCCGCTGGCCTCCATCGGAATAGGCGGCGCTGAGGTCACTCGTGACGATGAAGCTGCCGGCATCCTGGTCAATGCGGCTTTCCAACAGCCGGCCCCCCGGCCAGCCGTTGGTCTGCGGCACCTGCACGATGTTCTCCATGGCTCGGGCAATGTTGGGCTCCCGCTCATCCTCAGGCCGGCTCCACGTGCGGTCGCGGCGGCTCTGCTGGTCGGCCCAGCGCGTCCCGAGGGCGTAGAGCCGGAAGCCGCCGGCATCCTTGAACGAGTAGGAGGCCGGCCGCGGGTTGAGGTTCAGATGATGCGCGATCACCGAATCATCGGCATCGGCATACCGCCTTCGAAGCAGGTAGTAGCCGAGTTTCTCATCCGCCAGCACCGGGGCATAGGTGCTTGCGGGATTGCTCGGCGATGTCTCATCAAGTGCAAGGTTGGCCAGGGCGAACATCGCATCCCCGGGCTTGTAGATGCCGAAGGTGCCGTTGCCCTCGCGACCTTCGATGTGCTCGATCGCCCAGCGCAGTGGGCCGCGGTCTTTTTTCCTTGCCGCTCCCAGTGCCATCACCAGGTCAGCGGATCGCCATCGCGTCTGCTCCCACATCTGTTGAAAGCCGGTGACCTGCCGCCCCGTGCAAGGGTAGTTCAACCCGAAAAACGGCACGTACGGCGTCTCATCACCCGGTACCAGATGCTTGACATACAGCGGCGCCAGCCACTCGGCGGGCGTGCCGGTGACCACATCCCGGCCACGATGCCGGGTCAGGGCGTTGAGAAACGGCAGTCCCGATGTGGTCATCGTGTACCGGATGTAGTTGAATCCCTCGACACACCAGCCGCGGTCACCATAGGCGGCGCGCATGTAGTCGAAGAAGCCGCGTTCGGCCTGTCCAAGCTGCCGGTGCAGGTTGTGCGTGGCGCCCTCATCGCCCATCGCGGCGAGGATCAGAACGCCCGCGCCGGCCTGCGTGGTCCCCATCCAATTGCTGTAGGGCCGGTCATTGAAGCCCTGCCCGCCCCCACGGAGAAACTGCCGGGCGAGCCGGTCCAGTTCCGCCGCGACTTTGCGGCGGAAGTCGGCCTCCCAGGCCGGCCAGAACAGATCGTAGGCGATGGCCACCCCCACCGCCGCGGGCACACGGAAGATCATCTTCTCATGCGCTGACGGCCACAGCGGATCGCTTTGTCCGTAGGACACCCCTTCGATCGTCTTCTCAACGATCCGCCGCGCCTCATCGGCATGGCGTTGATTCCCGCTGAGCACGAACCGCAGGGCATGGCCCGCGGCGTGGGATCCGATGGTGATCCCATCCATCTCGCGCTCGAAGGCACGGTTCATCGCCGTGAGAATCGCCCGGCCATCGTCCGTTTCCGCAAACGCCCGAAGGCGCGGTACATCTTCAGGGCCGAACAGCAGGCGGGGGTGATGATGTGGTGCGCCAGGCTTCGCGGCTTGGACATCGTCATGGAAACGCTGCATGGGCCCCAGCTTACACCTTCGGCGGGCGAACGTGGCCGCTTGCGGCGATAGACATTGCCTGGAAACGTCCGAACTGGGCCTCCCCCCGCCCCCGCCGCCGCGGCTACAATGTCGAAGTCATCCCGTGAGGCGGATTGCGGGGCACGAATTCACGTCCGAATACGGAGACGGTCCATGTTGTTGTTTTTCGCCACGCCCATTGCGTTTCTGCTGGCGCTGCCGGCGGGGGTTGAGCCGGATATGCTGTCGCTGATCGACCCGGAGCAGTACTGGGAGTTTCAGGGGCAGGAGGAGATTTCCACCGAGCGGCTGCTCGCCATCGCCGAGGGCGAGCGGGTCGAGGATGTTTCGGACCTGATCGAGAAGCTCGGGGATGAGCAGTTCGCCGTGCGCGAGCAGGCGATGGCGGACCTGATCGCCAAGGGGCCGGGGGTGATCGATCAGCTCGAGCAGGCGGCCCAGGCCGATGATCCCGAGGTGGCCGAGCGTGCCCGCCGCGCGATCGCTTCACTCGCCGATGCCCCAGGGGCCGATCCTGCCACGCGGCGGCTGATGGCCATCCGTACGCTCGGCGAGCGCGAGGCCGAAGCGGGGCTCGAGGTGTTGCAGCCGCTTGCTGAAGACGATGATGCCCAGATCGCCGAGGCCGCCACCCACGCGATCGCCCGCATCCGCGGCGAAGACCCGCCGAAGCGACCTGCCCCGACACGCGAGCAGATCGCCGAGGATGTCTGGCTGCTGCCGGAGGATGCCTCGGTCGTGTTTCATGCCGGCCGCACCGAGCCGGCCCTGCCTGACTTCGGCAAGATGCTCTACGACTACATCGCCGGCATCGAAGCCACCTACGAGGAGGTAATGGGCGATGTCGACGATGACATGGTTCGCTTCGACATGGATGACCCCCTGCCGCACGCGCTCGAGATCATCGACCATGCCGGCAACGTCCGGCTTGATTCGATCACCGTCGGCGTCACCCCGCGCGATCATGAGTGGGACCCGTTCGAGCAGGTGGTGGCCGTGGCGCGAGGCAGCTTTGATCTGTCGCGCTTCGAACGACGGTTCGCGGATCAGAAGTCTTCCCACGAAGGGGTGGACTATTACAATCTCGGCGAGGGTGGGCCGGACATGGCCGCCTTCTTTCCCCTTTCAGACAGCCGCGCGGTAATGGTGGTGGGTCCGGAGGTCGGCCGCGAGCATGTTCACGCCATGGCCGAGCGGATCAAGGACGGTGCAGGGGGCTTCGAGCGTAACGAGGAACTCGCTGCGAAGGTGCGACCGACGCTCGAGGAAGATGGGCCAGCCATGTTCGCCATGGCCGACCTCGCTCCGTTCCTCAAGCATGCGCCGGAGCCGGCAAAGCAACTTCGCAAGGCGAGCCTCGAGGTGCATCGTGATGGTGAAGCGCTCAAGGCCACGCTGCGGCTCGGCGCCGAAGATCAGAACGTGGCCAACACCATCGGCGGCATCATCCGCCTGGCGGTGGAAGGGCACGCCAGCAGCGTGCGGGAACTCGCCGAGCGCGATGAGCGGTATGCCCCCGCCGCGGCGGTCATGGCCTCGCTCGAGTTCGACGTGGAAGACGGTGGCATCCGCATCGAAGGCAAGGCCGACAGCCTCGACCACATGATCAAACTCGACATGGCGAACATGCACCTGAGCTTCGAGGAGATGAAGCAGTGGCAGCATGGCTTTGACGATGAACTGCGCGATCCGGCCCCGTTGGAAGAAGCGCCGCCGATCGAGGAGATCGAGTAAGTGCGGCCTGTCGCTTCGCCATCCTGTCCGTCAGGGAACCACCGCCTGCCACAGCGGCAGGTCGGGCATCTGCCGGTGCGTGAACGCCCGTGACTGGTACGACCCTTTACAGCCTTGCGATCGAAACTTCCAGCCACCGTGGCTCGATCGCCCTCGGCTGCGCTGATGCGTTGATCGAGGTCGTGGATCTTCCCGAAGCGCGGCGGCACAACGTGGTGCTCACGCCCACCATCGACCGGCTTTTCAGGCGCCATGACCTCGAGCCAGCCGCGCTCGAGCAGGTTTACCTCTCGATCGGACCCGGTTCGTTCACCGGCCTGCGCGTTGCCGTGGCCACGGCCAAGGCGATGGCGCTGGCACGTGGCGTAAGGCTCGTGGCGGTGCCGACCCTCGATGTGCTCGCCGCCGCAGCGCCCCCGCCGCCGGCTGACCGGCCAGAAGAAAGGCTTGCCATCGGGCTGAATCTCAAGAAAGACACCCTCTATACCGGCATCTACACCTGGGACGGGCAGCGATGGGAACCCGCGGCGGAGCCGGCCCTTCGCACCCTTGAGCAACTGCGCGGTGTGCAAGCGGGGCCGCTTGCCGTCCTTGCCGACCCGTTGCCGGACGATGCCGATGCGATGCTCGCCGCCTCACCCCATCTGCGGCGGCTCGAGCCGGCCCTGGCCATCCCACACGCCTCATCCCTGTGGCCGCTCGGTCATCAGCGGGCGCGGGAAGGCGGGTTTACCGACCCGGCCACCCTCACACCGCTCTACGCCCGGCCGCCGGAAGCCGTGCAACGCTGGCAGCAGCGCCAACAGCGCGACCGCGCCGGTGCGCAGTAACCGCGATGGAGGGCGGATCATGCCCCGGCCGTCAGGCACCGTAATCAAGCGCGGTGTTCACGCCGGTATGCCGTGGGGGGCCGCCCCATCTCCTCGCGGAACACCGTCGCGAAGTGGCGGAACGACCGGAACCCGCTTTCAAAAGCCACACGCTGGAGTTCCCAATCGGTGAACGCAAGCAGCCAGGCGGCGCGTTCAACATGAGCGCGGCGGATTTCCTGCGATGGGGAGCGACCCACTGCCGCCGTGAACCGCCGTTCGAGCGTGCGGCGGCTCAGGGGCACGTGCCTGAGTACATCGGACACATCGATGGGTGAATCGGCGTGCTCACGGATGTAGTTCAACGCGCGGGCCGCCATCTCATCAGCCACCGCCACCACCTCCGTGAAGCGCCGGGTGACCACCCCCCGCGGCTCGATCCGTTGGCTTTCGGACTTGTCCGCCTCACCAGTCGTCAGGCGCAACGCCATGGCCACCGCTTCCTCCCCGATGCGGTGGGCGCCGGTGTCGATGCTCGACAGCGGCGGCATCGCCGTCTCGCAGATGATGGCATCGTTGTCCACCCCGAGCACCGCCACCTGTTCGGGCACGGCGATGTCCAGTCGCTGCAATACTTCCACCACGTGACGGCCGGCGTCATCGTTATCCGCCATGATCGCCGCCGGCCGTGGCAACTGCTCCAACCATGCCGCGAGCATGTCGACTTCCTCTTGCCAGGGCACCTCGGCCGGGGAATGGAAGCGATGGCAGGGATGGCCCGCTTCTGCGAGCGCCGTGGCGAACGCCTCGCCACGCGCGTGAGCAAACAGTGTCTTATGGCTGCCGTAAAACCCGAACGTGGTGAAGGCCCGGTCCATCAGGTACCTGGCGCCAACACGGCCGATGGCTTCGTTGTCCACGGTGACCGATGGCAATTTGACGCCTGCCTGCCAGGTGCTGACGTTGACCGCGGGGATCCCGAGCCGGCGGAGCCGGCGCTCAGCGCGGGCATCCGCCACGCTGGTGATGATGGCGGTGAGCTCGAGATCGGGCACATCCTCCCGCGGCGGCAGGTGCTGTCGCAGCAACGTCCCCATGCCCATGCTGCGGGCATGTTGCACCACGCCTTCGATCACGGCCCGGTCGAAGCCGCGGCCGGGATCGAGCAGGATCAGAAGTCTCTTGTGTTGCGCCATTTACCGTTCTCGCTCGGCATCACCCCCCGGGGGAGGGCCGCCCGGGGCGAACTCCGGCAGGCAATCATAGCTTCAGGTTGACGCACTGGCTGACCACATTGACGCAAATATGTATTGCATCGGGCTGGACAGGGGGTATGCTTGAAGTGTCAACAGTCCGGCCAGTGTCGGCCGGCAGGGTGTAAGCCGCATCTGCAAGGTCTTCAACCGAAAGGAGCCATCATGAGAGAGAACGCACATCAGACAAACCGTCACGGGCGCATCACGGGCACGCTCATCGCAGGGGTCGCCGCCGCGGGCCTGCTCACGGGCCATGCCGAAGGCTCGATCCTGTTCTGGGACAGTTTCGAGTACGGGGATGAGCGGGACAACATCCAGGACGTGTCGGATTGGGAGACGACCTCGGGCGTGCTCATGTACGACCCGGACATGGGACTGACACACCCCGGCCTTGACGAGGAGGCGGGTGGCGCCCTGCAGCACGACTTTGGCAGTGGCAACCGTGGCCCCAATCATCCCATTGACCCCCTCGACCCGTTTACGGGTCAACCGGAAGGAACCGAATTGTGGATGGCGGGCCTGATCCAGCTTGAGAACGAGGACGAACCAGGTGAGCGAACCCGGGTGGCGCTTGAAACGGGCTCGGTTGTGAATACGTTCGGATTCGGGTTCGAGCCGATCGTAGAGACCGTCGACGAGGAAGAGCAAACAGTGGGGATGGAAGTCTCGGTCAACGCATGGCAAGACGATGCTGTGGGTCGATGGAACAGGACGGGGATCGAAGTCGAACCGGGAGATGGCCAGACGCACTTGTTCCTGCTGCGCGGCGTGAAAGGCTCGGGGGAAAGCCCAAACGATTCACTCATTGAGTTCTGGTTCAACCCCGAAGACACTTCCAGCCTCGCAGCGCTTGGCACGCCGGATTGGCAGAGCGATCCGAACGATACACGCTGGGGCCGGGAAGAAGAGCCCCCTTACGAAGAGATTGCGGTCCGCTTGTCTCACCAGTCACTGGTGGATGAAATCCGGCTTGGCAGTTCTCTCGACAGCGTTATCATCCCCGAACCGGCCTCGCTGAGCCTGCTCGGCCTCGGCGGCCTGGTACTGCTCGGTCGCCGTCGCAACCGGCAGCGGGCGTAAGCCGGGCTTGGGAAGATTCGGCAATGGCATGGCTCATCGCCATGGCAGGCAAAATACCGACCACCAGCAGGGGCCGGCGGGAAAGCGCCGGCCTCTGCTGGTTCTTGCGCATCCAAGGCCTCGTGCTCCGGGCCTCATCCCGCCCCGGCGTTGGGGCCTCCGGGGCGTGTTTTTGCCATCACCCTCAATGCCCCGACTACAGTCAGAACGACAGCCATGCCTCACCGCTCCACCGCCTTCACCCTCATCGAACTGCTGGTGGTCATCTCGATCATCGCGCTTTTGATGGCGATCCTGCTCCCGGCCATCGCGAGCGTGACCGAGGCCGCCCGGTCGACCCGGTGCCTGTCGAACCTGCGGCAGATCGGGCTCTCGATCACCGCCTACGGCTTCGGCCACAACCAGATCATCCTGCCTTCGGAACTGCACCACGGGGGCAACTGGGTCGACACCTGGTCGACCATGATGATGAACGAGGGCATGCTCGATGCCCCGCGCACGGGCGGGCTGGACGATTTCGCCGAGGGCGACCACATTTTCCGCTGTCCGAGCGGGCTGCCTGAAGGCAACGCCTTTGCCCGGCCGGCCGATCGCTTCGATCCCTACGGCGCCATGGCCACCCCCAACCTCTCCGACAGCGAGCACCACGAGTCCTACTGGATCGGCAACTGGTACGGGGCCAACGGCTATCACAACTTCGCCCCGAACCCCTCCCCGTTTCCGTTCAAGCGGGTCAGCACGAACAACCCCCGGTTCG
>PUNN01000376.1 GCA_003552605.1 Phycisphaeraceae bacterium | reverse complement strand
CGCCGGGCCGACGATGCCATCGCACCGGGGAGCATGACACATGTCACGGAAGGCTCTTGCTCGGCCTCCGCGTTTCCGGGGGCGGGAGAGGGCTGGGGTGAGGGGAGGAAAACCTGAGCCAGTCCGGCCCCGCCCTCACCCCCGGTCCCCGGAGGGGCGAGGGGAGTGAAGGCCCGGCCGGCCAGCCGCAATACGTGTCTTGCATCCTTCCGGGGGTCGCACCGGGCAGCGGCGCCTGAAGGCGAGCAACATGCCTTGCTCACGCCGGCAACGGGTCGCCTCGGGCGCCGGGCATGCGGGCTGCTGCGGATGAAATCGAAAAATCGAAATCCGGTCACCGCGTGGGCGGCGTCCCCGGCTGATCGCTTATGCCCGACGGCGGTCGGCCTTCATAGGGGCCTTCCTCGGAAGGAGCCACCCCGGGCCGTTCACCGATGCCCGATGGCACCCGCCCCTCGTAAGGGCCTTCGCCCGAGGGGGCCACGCCCGGCTGGGGACCGGTACCCGATGGCACGCCGCCTTCGTATGGGCTTTCACCAGAAGGCGCAACCCCGGGCCTTGCACCGATGCCCGACGGCGCCCGCCCCTCGTAAGGGCCCTCACCCGATGGCGCCACGCCCGGTTGAGGACCAATTCCCGACGGTGCGCGGCCACCATAGCCCGTGTTCGCCGCGGGCGAGGAAGAGGGGTTGTTCTGACGCTGCGGCGAGGGGCCGGGGGCCACCTGCGAATCGCCCGATGCCCAGACCTCGCGATGCTGCTCGTGCTGATGACTCGCACAGCCGGCGCCGGTCACCCACAGCGCCGCTGCCGCCACCGCCAACAAAGACCGCCATGCAGGCATGCCATGACCCTTTCAAACAGGAAAACGGCCACCCAGACCGCCCCATCAACATATCAGAATCCTGCCCCCTGCGATGGTGCCTTGCCACCTCCCCGACTCACAGGGGCACGGCCAGTGCCCCTTCCCATGTAGAAGGGACATGGACCGAGCGTTCCGGCATGGTGGCTGGCCCTGATGCGCTTCTGCCGGGTCAGAGCCCGCTGTCGAGGGGCGGGGCCGGCTCAAGAACCGGGCTCGTGCTGATGTGGTGCAGGCGGCGGACCGGGTTGAGCACGGTGCTTCATCGCCGCGCGGGCGCAGCCCCTGCCCATCACCCCGAGGCCCCCTTTATCCCGCCCCTTTCCCGAAGGGAGAGGGAGAAAAATACCCGCGGCGCATGTCATGCACCCACTCACCACGATCCCTCGACCAGACGTTATTTCGCGCATTTCGGGAGTTTCGTCGTTTCCATTGACTTGTCGCTGCCCGGCCGCCCGAGCTTTACACTGCCAGCCAACGCATTCAAGTCGCCCATCGCGTGGTCACGATCGCGGCATGGGTGCGGGGCAGTCTCAGGCTGTGCTCGCCCGGTTCGAGTGTCCTGCCGGCCGCGAGGCGAAGTTCGATGGGGGTTTCAACCTTTGCGATCATCCTCCGGTTTGGCGGAGATTCGAATTCAACGTGGATGGGACCGTGAGGGGTCGGCACGGTGCCCTTGGCGTATTCCAGCGGTCCGGGCGTCGGCCGGAACCAGGCGCGGGTAAAGCCGTTCACCGTCACGTCCGGCTCGATGCCAAGCACCGTCTGAAGCATCTCGATCGCGGGGGTGACCGACCAGGCATGGCAATCGCTGCGCGGATGGAGTCGGTCGGTTTCCGGCCAGGTCGTCAGGCCGGTGTCCTCGAGGCAGTGGTGCCAGTGGTCGAGCAGCCCGAACAACTGCTCCCCCATCCCCGCAATCCGCAGGGCCTGTGCCAGGTAATAACGGTAATAGTGCGTGCCCGGCCGGATGACCGACTCATCCTCGAGCGCACGGGTGAGCACCAGCCGCGTCTGTGCTGGCGCAAAGCATCCGGCGATCACGGCCTGCACCTGCGTATGCAGGCTGTAGCTCCGCCGCGCGGGGGTATCGGCGACCAGCTTCCGCTCGTGATCCCAGCAATGCCGGATCGTCGTTCGCGTCAGGCGTTTGCGCAGCGACTTGTACCGCCGCGACCACTGACCGTTGCCGCAGGCAAGTTCAAGCTGTGATATCCACCCGCACGCCTGGGCAAGAAGCAGCGTCAGCAGGGCCGAGCCCCCGTTATTCTCCTGTGGGGCATTGCCCGCCTGGAAGTCGTCGGTCCAGTCGACAAAGGGCGCATGGCCGATCCACCCGAGCAGTCCATCCGGCCGCAGACGCCGCTCGAACCACGCGCACACCGCCCGTATCGCGGGCATGTACGGCGCGAGCATGTCGGTCGCACCGCGGAATGCACGCAGGTCATGGCACATGCCGATCCAGTAGAGGCTGAAGGTGGGCAGAATCTGCACCCGCCGCGAGGGATAGCGGCACTGCGTCAGCCCCGAGGGCAATCGCGAGGCGTGAAAGTCATCAATCGCCTTGCGCGCCAGGCGGTCATCATTGGCCACGAGGTAGTGATACACCGCCTGCACCCGCGTATCCCCGGGAAACTGAGCCTGCTCGTAATGCGGACAGTCAAAGAACGTCTCATGGGCGCAAAGGCGAATGCTTCGCCACGAGACATCCCACAGCCGCCCCATCGCCGGCTCGTGCTGCCCACGCGTTTCGAACTTCGCGGCCGGTTGGAGCGGATAGCCGCTGAAATTCACCATCACATCGTCAATGGTCAGCGGCTCATCGCCGGTGGTGATCGTCAGCTCGAGATAACGGAAGCTGCGGAACCAGCCGTGGGTGTACACGCGGCGGTGGCCGCCATCGGGCAGGATTTCATCGAGATGGCCCCGGAATATCATGCCTTCTACATGATCGCGATGCCCCTTCTCCCGGCCGTTTCCCGTATATGGCGCCTCGGCCGCGACGATGCGGATGTGACTGCCCCGGCCCCCGCTGAGGGTGTAGAGCGGATAAGCATTGGTCAACTCACCGCGGTCGAGCACCAGCCTCGCAGTGCTGTGCGCATCGACGGTGACACCGCCATTACCGGCGATGCACTGCCCGGCCGGTGCGTGCAACCCGGCAGGCTCGGCGGCGGCAACGCGGG
>PUNN01000465.1 GCA_003552605.1 Phycisphaeraceae bacterium | reverse complement strand
GCCGCCGGGCCGACCTGCCATTCTGGCAAGCCGGTCCGACATCCCGCTCCCCTGCGCCGTCCAGCACCCTTGGGGCCGAGAGCCACCAGCCCGCTCAGCCTACCCTCGCGGTGGGCGCACCACCCCCGACAGCAACCCCCATCGCCCGAGCCCGCTCCCTGAGCCCCCTTCGCAGGCCGACACGGCCGGCTCTGCCCATCACGTCCGATCACGCACCACCAGCATTCGTGGTTCGGTCATGTGCTCGATGGCCCACGGCACCCCTTCGCGGCCGATGCCCGATTCCTTGACGCCCCCGTACGGCATGTGGTCGATCCGCCAGGCGGGCACCTCGTTGATCAGCACACCGCCCACCTCCAGTTCATCCCAGGCCTGCATGGCCTTGTGAATATCGCGGGTGAACACGCCCGCCTGAATGCCGTATCGCGAGTCGTTCACCCGCCGCAGGGCGCCCTCAAATTCGCTGAACCGTTCAAGGTTCACTACGGGCCCGAAGACTTCTCGGCACGATGCGGCGGCCTCATCGGGCACATCCTCGAGCACCGTCGCCTCGATGATGCGCCCGGACCGGTTACCGCCACACAGAAGCCTTGCCCCCTGCTCAACAGCCTCGCGGATCCAGCTTTCGATCCGGTCAGCTTCGGCATCGGCAATGATCGGTCCAATGAAGGTGTCTTCATCCTTCGGGTCGCCCGAGACAAGCGCACGGGTCCGCTCGATCAGCCGATTGCGAAACGCTTCGTAGATGCGCTCATGCACGATCAGCCGCTGCACCGAAATGCACGACTGGCCCGACTGGTAGAACGCGCCGAACATCACCCGATCGAGGCAGTCTTCGATGTCGGCATCGGCATCGACGATGCACGCGGCGTTGCCGCCGAGTTCGAGCACCACGTGCTTCATGCCCGCCTTCGCCTTCAACTTCCAGCCCACCTCGGGCGACCCGGTGAAGCTCAGCAGTTTCATCCGGTCATCGGTCACCAGCCGCTCGGCATCGCCGTGGCGACACGGCAGGATCGAGAAAGCCCCGCGTGGCAGGTCCGTCTCGGCGAGCGTCTCACCAATGATCATGGCGCCGAGCGGTGTCAGCGAGGCGGGCTTGAGCACGAACGGGCATCCTGCGGCGATGGCCGGGGCCACCTTGTGGGCCGCGAGATTGAGTGGGAAGTTGAACGGACTGATCAGCGCGCACGGCCCCACCGGGACTTGTTTCCACATGCCGCGATGACCCGCGCCGCGCGGAGAAATGTCCAGCGGCAGCACCTCGCCACCAAGCCGCACGGCCGCTTCCGCGGCGATCCGGAAGGTATCGATCAGCCGGGCAACCTCGCCGCGGGCGTCCCGGATCGGTTTGCCCGCCTCGACACACAGCAGGGCCGCAAGCTCTTCAAACCGCTCCCGGAACCGGGCGATGCAATGTTCAAGCACCGCCTGGCGCTCGTAGGCCTTCATCCTTCGCATCGGGGCCGCGGCTTCCCCCGCGGCGGCGATCGCCCGCTCGACCACCGCGGCGTCGACAAGGGGCACACGGGCAGCAACGGCACCGGTGTACTTGTCCGTAACCTCGAGGTCCTCGTTGGGCGCAAATGGCTCGCTGGCAAGGTAGCAGGGCCGTGACTCATCACCGGGCATCACATGGCTCCTCGCTGGGACAAGGCATCATGGCTTTGGCAACGACACCGCGTGATGGTACCACCCACGGCTGCCACGCCGGGAATACCGCCGACGGTGGCTGCGACATGCGGGCGCATGACACGCGCCGCGGCGGGCAAACCCGGGGCTGGCTACAAAGAGACCCCGCCACATGTGTCATGCGCCCGCGACATGCCGCCAAATTAGCACCAGATTGGGCCTGTTTGTGCCGCCCAGCAGGGACCGTCTCGCGGTCGGCCAGCAGTTTCAGCGATCCCGACCGGCATCACGCAGAAAAAAAATTCGGGTCATGATGACGTCAACAGATTCATCATATTTGCACCAAGCGCGGCGGCATCTTGCGATCCGAGCCCGGCAACCACGATGGGGCGAATCGGCGTAAACAGGTGATTGACAGTGCCTTATCCGCATCGCCCGGGCGCAGCCCCGCCGCAGGCGGCGCCATGCGAGGATGCATGCGGGTCAAGATCAGTTCCAACCGCCGCGCGGGAAAAGCTTGACAAATCGAGCCGAGGCGGTTGAATCAGATGTCGGATCATGTTATCCTGTTTTCTTGAGTGCTACGATACTTTTCATCCAAGGGAGCCATCATCAATGTCTACGCAAGTGTGTTCGCAGATCTCCGAGGCCCTCGTGGCCGGCAAGCAGGATGAGCTGCTCAACCACATCAACAGTGCCCTCGAGCAGGGCGTCGAAGCAGAGCAGATCATGAACGAAGGCCTCGTCGCCGCCATGGATGCCGTCGGGCAGCGGTGGAAGGCCGGCGACATGTTCCTGCCCGAGGTCATCCGCAGCGCCAAGGCCATGACCAGCGCCATGGAGATCGTCCGTCCCAAGCTCATCGAGAGCAACGTCAAGACCATGGGCACCTTCGTCATCGGCACCGTCCTCCGCGACCTGCACGACATCGGCAAGAACCTCGTCGCCATGATGATGGAAGGTGCCGGCTTCAAGGTCATCAACCTCGGCATCGACCTTGAGCCGCAGGTGTTCGTCGATGCCGTCAAGGAGCACAAGCCCGACATCCTCGGCATGAGTGCGTTGCTGACCACCACCATGCCGCAGATGGGAGAGGTCATCAACGCCCTCAAGGAAGCGGGCATCCGCGACCAGGTCAAGATCATCGTCGGCGGTGCTCCGGTCACCGAAGAATACGCCGAAGAGATCGGCGCCGACATGTACGCGGCCAACGCCGCAGCGACCGTCGACAAGGTCAAGCAGATGATGAGCGTCGCCTGAGACGCTGACCCCGGCATCCGCACCCCATTTCCCGCCGCCGTTGCGGCGGGATGGGGCGGGGGCCATTGCCCGAACACCACGGGCCCCGGCGCCGCCACGGCGGTGCCGCTTTCGCGAGCGTCGCAGAAATCCCTCGTCCGGTGCGGCCGGATTCCAG
>PUNN01000441.1 GCA_003552605.1 Phycisphaeraceae bacterium | reverse complement strand
CGAGGCGTTCAAACATCTGGTTGATGGCGAGGATGCGCCCGACGGGGGGATGGGTGGCGGCGATCAAAAGACCGTGATACCGCCGCGCGTTCACCCCCGCGGCGGTGCCCATCGCAAACGCCCCCGTCCCGTTGGTCAAAAGCCACTCACGGTCGGCCAAGGCGGGGCCACCGAAGGCATCGGGCTCGACCGGAAGCTGATGCGTGCACCACTCATCGCGCTTGGCCGCATCGGCGGCCGGGCGATGACCACGTCCAGATTTGCGCTTGGCTGTCATATATACCCCTGACCATCGGCCATCGAGCGACCGGACCGTGATCGTACATCAATCATTCTCCGACAACACCCCGCGCATATGCCTTCTGGATCGGTGGAGTGGCAGGATCATGGCGTTTCTCGCGAGCGCTCCATGGGGATCGACCTGAAAAATGCCGGTGGCCACAGCCAGCCGTCTTCGACGACCCGCGGGATTTGTCCTTCTCCCGGAACAGGAACAATGAGTGGGATCAGGCACGCGGCGGCGCAACGTGTGCCAGCTACTGTGGTCGGATCAGCGCCAGCAGGTCTTCTGGCGGGAAGGGTTTGGCCAGAAAACCATCGACCTTGAGATGAGCCAGTCGCGATTCGAGGTCGGTAGAAGGGTATCCGCTGATGACGATCACCCGACAGTCGAGGCCACCCCGCCGAAGTGATTGGGCCAGGTCAAGACCATCGGAATGAGCCTTCAACATCCAGTCAACGACCAGCACATCCGGACGAACCTCGGCGGCAAGTGCCACGGCCGAGTCGATATCGCCAGCAGACCATGCCTCCATCCCCTGCCGCTGCAACAGCAGCAACAGTGACCGGGCCAACTTCACCTCATCCTCAACAATCAGGACCTTTGTTTTCACGGCATGACCTCCCCACCCCGAACTGTCTCCGCCCGCTCGCCCCCGCCAACCGCGGCCTGCGCAGTGGATGCACAGGCCGCCCCACCCGATGGAAGCGGGGCCGCATCGCCGCGAGGCCGCGACCCGGTCTCAAGTCTAGCTTGGCCAGTACGGGCTGTCCCACCGCAGTGCACGGCGGCAGGGCTTATCCCACGCAAAGGGGCAAGGCCGGCGACGCGATGTGGATAAAATGTGGACTGCGGCGACATTTATGCGACACCAGGGGCCCAAAACGTACGAACGGGCGTCCGACCGCAATCACACAGAATTAGTTTTATATGACATCCGGTTCGTAAATCATTCTTAAAAAGGGCCTTGTGATTGCTCGCCGGTTATCCGGGGGCATCGGATCGTGCCGGACGGTCATCGGATTCGATCGTGGGTGCCCTCCGAATGCCCGCCCCGGGCGGTTGTGGAAAACCTGTTCGCCCGCTAAATGATGTAAGCACTGTCGCTTGCGCGGGCTGGGGTACAGCAGGCCTTACCATCCCCGGCGTGCGGGAGGCCCGAATTCGTCGGCGCCGCCCCGGTCGACCTTGCATTCGAGGTGCCGGGCCGCGCGGGCAATCTGGTATGAGCGGTCCCGCGGGAGCGCCCCGCCCCCACCCAGCTACCGGATAAATCGCATGTCACCGAAGTTGGGAAAGATCCGCCAGCCATCCTCCCCCGCCGGCAGTGTCGCGGGGAAGTAGACGAAGAAGGCACGCCCCATGATCATCCGCCGCGGAACGACGCCCGCCCCCTCGTTCTGCTCGACGAGCATTGATCCATCCGGATCTGTCAGGTACTCATGGCGAACCCATGGGTCGGTCTGATCGCCCGTCCAGAAGCGGCTGTCATCGCTGAGTGGGCTGTTGTCGCCAAGGGTGAAGTAGAGGTCACGGCCGAGCTTGACCGGCTCGCCACGCCGCTCCGCCCCATCCTTGGCCATGGCCCCGGTCCCGACGCGGCCGGTGGTCTCCGGGGGCTGTCGCACCGAGGTGTAGTAGACATCGCGGTCAAGGTGAACGCCGAACAGGGTCACTGGACCGCCTTCGACTTCAATCTCGGCATCGATCGGGTCTTCCCAGGTCAGCGGCCGGCGATCCCGGACTGTCTGCCACGACAGGTCGATGGGATATCGGTTGACACACCGTCCATCAACCCAGAGCAGCAACTCCTGATCGACTGACCACAACTCCACGCGGCGCGAGCGTCCCGGCCGCCAAGTTCCCACATCCACGTGGTGGCCCTCGGAACCATCGAGGGTGTGCCACTCGCCGGACTGCTCATCTCGCCGCTGAAGCGAGGCCCGCCCCTCGGCATCCACCCGGGCCGCCACCGGGACCACTTCCTGTCGACTCGCATCGTCGAGTTCATCATCCAGCCGCGCACCGAGACCGAGACGCACTGCCAGTCCTTCGCCGTCCGGCCGGAACGTTGCCGCCAGGCGAAGGTCCTCCATCGGGTTCCGCGGCGGGGAGCCGAACTGTGTCTTCGCGTGCAGTTGATTGTACGGGTACCAGACCCAGTCACCCCGCTCCCGGGCGTGGTCCCAGTCGAAGCGGAGTCGCCCGCGCTCGGAGTCCAACTGGTAGCCCGCGGCCCCCCGGAACTGCCAGGCCTCGTCGTCGTCGGCCTGCCACGGAAGGCTCCATGTCCACCGGCCCGGCACCTGCGCCTCCTCGGGGTTGAGCGGCACATATTCACTGTGGTAGATCGGCTGCCAGAGTGCCCGTTGAACCTGCTCCCATTGAGGGTTTTCATCCGGATCGGTCTTGCGGGCGATCCGGTAGTCCCGCTCGAGCGGATCGCCATCGCGGTCCAGTGGTCGGGTGTAAACTCGCCCCTCTACCAGCCACAGTTGCTCGTGGGGCCTGCCGACGATGCGCTTGATGTAGTTCTGATGCGGCCGCCGCGGGTTCTTGAACACCACGACATCCCAACGACGCGGGTCGCTGAACCAGTAGACGAACTTCTGCACCAGAATCCGGTCGCCCGCGGCCGGATCCACGACACTCATCGGGCCGCGCGGGGTTTGCCCCACCCGTACCGGCAGTGAATTGGGGTAGTGGCACATCGGGCAGGTGGCCTCACGGGAGCGGCCCTCGACCGGCTTGCCCGGCTCGACCGCAAACGTGTAGCCACATTGGTCGCAACTGACCCGTGCATGCTGGCCAAGCAGGGTCGGCGCCATCGACCCGGTGGGAATGACAAATGCCTCCACGACATAGGCCCGGAAGGTGAATGCGAGGATGAACGCCAGCGCCAGCGAGATCAGGGTGTCCCGGATCGACTCGTAGAAGTCCTCCTTCGAGTCGTTGCGACTGGCCGAGCAATGGCCATGCGGTGGGTTGGGCGCGATCTGGGGCTGGGCCATTTATCGGTCCTGTGGCACGGCGTGGCGTGGGGCAAGCCCCGGATTCTAGCCATTTCCACGGTGGGCGGGGGATGGCTCGGCCCATAGGGCGGAGCTATGCCGGGCAGGGCGAACGCATGCCATCCGGCTTGGCGGCTACATCCGTTTGCCCTGGGCGCCTGACACGCGCCGCGGCGGGCAACCCTTGGGTTGGCATGGTCAGCGGGCTTTCCGGGGGTCTTCAGCCCGATGGCCATGCGAGGCCGCGAGGCGCTCGGGGCGCCCTGACCCCTCGGGGCCGCATGGCCATCGGCTGCGGACCCCCGGAAGCTGCTGACGCAGCCAGCCAACCTTCTCTGGATGCAAGGGACCCCGCCACACGTTTCATGCATCAGTTTGCCCTGGCTGTGCGGGTCGCCGATTTGCCCGCTCGGGCCGGCATCGCTAAAAATGACCACCATCCCGCGTTGGCCACCGTTGCCGCATGCCGCCTGGCGGTGTGATTGCACCCGGTGCCCGTGAGCCGGGCGCCCGGGATTCCCAAGGCGATGCCGGGGTGGCGATTCGCCCCGCCATCGAGGTCGAAGCCCGGGCCATAACACCAGCCCCAACCCGAGCCCACCAGAGTCCCATGTTCAGTGCCCAGCAATTCGTCAGCATCCTCACCATCACGGTGGCCCTGCACCTGATCCTGCTCGCGGTTGCGTACGCAGTGCTTCTCGAGCGGAAGATCAGTGCGTGGGTGCAGAACCGGGTGGGGCCGAACCGCACCGGCTTCAACTTCGGCCAGTCATTCATGCCCAAATTCCACTTCTGGGGTCTTGGCCAGCCCATTGCCGATGGCCTGAAGCTGCTGCTCAAGGAGGATTACACGCCCCCGGCGGTCGACCGCAAGCTGTTTCTGCTTGCGCCGGTGCTCGGCGTCCTGCCTGCACTGGTCGCCTGGGCAATTGTCCCCTGGGGCGGCGTGTGGGATTTCCCCGGCTTGACCCTGTTCGGCGTGGAGATCGCCGAAGCCGGCACGGCGGTGGTCGCCGCGGCGCCGATCCATGTCGGGGTTCTGTTCTTTCTCGCTGTCGGTTCGCTCGCAGTCTACGGTGTGGTGCTCGCCGGCTACGCGTCGAACAACAAGTATTCGTTCCTCGGCGGCATGCGCGCCACCGCACAGATGCTCAGCTACGAGATCCCGCTCGGTGTGAGCGTGCTCATCCTGATCCTTTTGTTTTCGACCCCACGGGTCGACCTGCTCGTGCAGTTTCAGGCTACGGGCATCTTCAACTGGAACGTGCTTTATCTGCCATTGCTGGCGGTGCTGTTTTTCACCTGCCAGCTTGCCGAAGCCAACCGGACGCCTTTTGACCTCGCCGAGTGTGAGCAGGAGCTTGTGGGCGGTTTTCACACCGAGTATTCCTCGATGAAGTTTGCCCTGTTCTTCCTTGCCGAGTACATGCACGTGGTGACGGCGGCGGCGTTCTTCGTCCTGCTGTTTCTTGGCGGCTGGGACATTCCCTTTATTGCCCTGCCCGCAGCGGGCGGCATCGGCCTGGTGCTGCTCAAGAGCGCGGTCTTCGCGTTCAAGATTTTCCTGGTCGTCGCGCTGATCATGCTGATCCGATGGACGCTGCCGCGCTTTCGCTTCGACCAGCTCATGAAGCTGGCCTGGCGCGGGATGATCCCGGTATCGCTGATTCTGCTGCTTGGCGCGGCGGTGGTGGTCTATCTCGACCTGCCCGGCCGGATGTGGTGGATGCTCGGCATTAACGTGGCGACCTTTATCGGAATGGTGCTCGTCAGCCCGTACATGCCCCGCAAGGGCATGGAAAACCGCCGCATCCCCCTGTCCGGCTCCCGCTTCAGCCCCGCCGAAGCATGAGCCAAGTGCGCCGCCCCCCGCACCCCATCACGGCAACTCACTCGGCAGCAGGCTCTCGCTCCTGACGGCTGCGAATCAGTGGTATCACGGTGTCGACAAATTCTTCCATTGTGCCTGCGCCGGTATTGATCGTCAGCGTGACAGCCTCGGGCCCGAACGGGCGATGGCGCCAGTAGCGGCGACGAAAGCTCTCGCGCCCTTCATCAATCTCGCGGACCCGCTCGGCCGCGGCATCGTGACTCAGGCCAAGCTGGTCTGCCATACGCTCGATCCGCACCTCGCGCGGCGCCACGAGATAAAGGTGAATGCCCCCGCCGACCGACTCGGTGATGAACGGGGCCCCCCGGCCCACCAGGATCACCCGGCCACTTCGCGCCAGCGAGAGGATGGCGAGGCGGACGTGGTGATAAAACGTAGTCTCATCCGGCGCGGTTTCGGTAATCTGTAGACTGTCGATCACGTCCATCAACCAGTTGCGGGAAGCATCCTCAAGATCGCGCACGAGATGCGGCGGGATCCGGCGCTCGCGCGCCACCTGCTCGACGAGATCCCGGCCGAAACCCCGCCAAGGCCGTTTGCCGGCATCGCCCCGGTTGAGCCGCTCGGTAAGCAGTTGCCCGAAGGTGGTGCCCCCGGCGCCGGCTTGTCGGCTGATGGTGACATACGGATGCACCGCGTGCTCCTGCTCGGCTCCGGTGACGAGCCCGGGACGCTCGGTCGAACGCACGGCGGCCACGATCATTCGGTAGTCCTTAGCCATGGGCGATCTCCATTCAGGCCGCGGCGATGCGGCCGGGGGATTGTAATGCGTGCCAATGTCCCGGGCGCGGCCCGGACAAACACATGTGGCTGCAGGGATGCATGACACGCGTGGCGGGGGCACTCTGTAGCCAGCCAACCTTTGTCTCGATACAAAGGGGGCTCGCGGCGCCTGCCATGGGCCCACGACACGCGCCGCTGGGTTCCTTTGTAGCCAGAGAAGGTTGGCTGGCGCGTCAGCGGCTTCCGGGGGTGTCCGCAGCCGATGGCCATGCGGTCTTGAGGGTTGCGAGCGCCTTGCGGCCTCGCATGGTCATCGGGCTGCCCCGGCAGCAGGACAGCCCGCTGACACAGCCAGCCCCGAGGTTGCCCGCCGCGCCGCGGGTCATGCGCCCAGTGTCATGCACCCGGCTCAACCCCCGACCGCTGCGCTGCGCTTGACGAGATATCGCCGCAGTGCCCCGGTCACCGGTTGATCGGTGCACAGCAGGTTGAAGTCGATCCCCTGTCCGAGACAACCGCGGCGGATCTGGCTGATGTGCTGCTGCATCCGCTCTGCATACGCCTTGGCCGTGCGGTCCACATCGGTGCGCAACCGCTGGTGAGTTTCGGCATCGACCATCTCCAGTGACAGGCGGTCGAGGCCTGAAAGGTCCAGTTCCTGCGGGCTGAGCGTCTGGAAGACGATCACTTCGAAGCGGTCGTGCCTGAAGCGGCTGAGGCCATCGAGAAGTTCATCGGGGTCTTCGAGCAGGTCACTGATGATCACGAGCAGGCCGCGCCGCTTCATCAACCCATGCGCCTGCCGCAGGCTTGCCCTCAGCCGGCCCTGGCCCTGTTGCGGCCGGGCGTTCTCCAAGACGGTGCAGAGCCGCTTCAGGTGAGCCCACGTGCCGCCGGGTGGCAGGTGCTCGATGATGCGATCGGAAAACAGTCCGACCCCGGCGCGATCAGCCTGGCGGATGGTCAGAAACCCGATTGCGGCAGCGAGAGCCGCCCCGTAACTCAGCTTTGTCGGCACCTGCTTCGCGGGTAGCGGCCGGCCCCGCCGGTCCAGCCCCGTGAAATGCATCGATGCCGAGCAGTCGAGCATGAGATAGGCATGCAGTTCGGAAAGGTGGCGATAGCGGCGAAGGTAGAAACGGTCCGTCCGCCCGTACAGCTTCCAGTCGACATCGGACAGCGGGTCACCCGGGGTATAGGCCCGGTAGTCGTGGAAATCGACGCCCGGCCCGAGCCCCACCGCGGCGTGCTGCCCCGTCAGCAAGCCCTCGACAAGCCTGCGTGCGACGAACATGAGCCCGCCGAGTTTGTGCCAGTCAGCGGTGAGGGTGGTGAGGGTCATGCCCGCAGTCTAGCCCGCAGCGGTGCCCGCCGCCTCGCTTCACCCGGCATCACTCTGGCGCTGCTTGGCTCGTTCGATCAGGCGAACCGCGTGTGAAGCGCGCATCCGCAGGTTGGGGTCTTCCGCCTCCCGAAGCGACTTCAATCGCGGCAATGCCTCAGCCGCCGGTGCCCCGATGTGACCGAGCGTCGAAGCGGCATGCATCCGGATTTCCCGGTTGTCATCCTCCAGCAGGCTGACCAACGGCGCCACCGCCGGTTGCGCGGCGGCGCCGAGCCGGTTGAGTGCCTGCACCGCTGCAAGTCGCTGGCCATCCCGGCTTGTCGAAAGCAGCGTTGCAAGTGCCTCGGCCACAGCCGGATCATCACCCCCGGCAGCGACGATCGCCGCGATCCACGGTGCCACATCGTCGATATGGCGGTGATGCTCGGTCAATGTTTCAGTCAGTACCGGCACAAGAGGAGCGGCGCTTTCTTGCAGCGACCGGATAAGTTCGAGGGCATGGGCTCGCCGCGATTCACCCCGGCCGGTGATCATCGGTTCGAGTTGATCGATCAGTTCCGCCACGGCCTCATCGCCTAGCGGCAGAAGCACTTGCAGCGCCATGTCGGCGGCCGGTTGCTCGGCGGCTGTGATGATCTTGACAAGTTGGCCGATGGCCGGTTCCGCATCCTGCTTCATATCGCGAACTAGACGCAGCGCCCGGCGATGAACGCGGGTCTCCTCGTCCTTCAGCAATTGCGCAAGCGATGGGGCGAGGGCCCCCGCGTCCTCGATGCCGTCAATGCCCGCGCTTTCCATCAGGCTCAGTGCGCGCTGCCGCCGGTCGCGCTGATTGGCTTCGAGCATGGCCTTCACCGATGCTGTGGCGCCTTGGCCGTGCTCGAGCAGTACGGAGAAGGCAGCACGTGCAACGGTGGGATTGCCCGCATCGAGCATTGCTTCGAGCTTTTCAAATCTCGCGTCATCCAACTCTCCCTCCCCCATCGCCTCGATTGCCTTTGCCCGAACGCCCATCGCGGGCGAATTGCCCTGGCCGTCGGCGTGCCCATCGAGCGCAATCTGTTGCACGAAGCTCGAGGCCTCTTCCGCAAACTCCGGATGGTCACCGAGCCGTACGATGGCGCTGAGCAGGCGTTTCTGAAGGGGTTCATCCCGGCGTCTGCTCGCCTGTTCGAACATCGCCATGAGTTCGGGACCGGCCTCGTGCGCCGCCGGGCCAATGTAAGCCAGCGCATTCACAATGCGGCTGCGAACTGCATCGCTGTGCCGCATGTCGAGCATCTGCCGGAGTGGTTCAACTGCCTCCGGCGCATCGGCCTCGATGGCGACGAATGTCTCGAGCGCGGCCTCTCGCATCCGTGGGCTGCGATCACCGAGCAGCGCTGCAACCGATGGACCGGCGTCCCTGGCCGCGGGGCCAAGTTGACGCAGCAACTGCATGGCCCGTAATGCCGTGGCCGGGTCGGAGTCACTTAACCAGGGCTCCAAGTGTGGCACGACCGCCTCGTCCGTACCTCGTAATACCGCGCCGGCGGCATTGCGAACGCGCTCCGTCCCATCACGCCACTGCTCCAGCAGCAGGCGAACGTCCGATTCGTCGAGGCCGAGTCTATCGAGCAGATAGATGGCCCCCACGGCCACATCGCTGCCTGTCGCGGGGGCTTTCATGAGCGCCCGCGCATAAGGCCGCGCAGGTTCGGCATGCGCGGAATGGCGCTGAAGCAACCGCAGCAAAGCAAGTTGTGCGGGGGCATGGGGTTCATCGGCAAGGCGCTGCGCGGCCCGGCCGATGACATCGGCGGCGATGCCGCTTCGATCGTCGGAGGGCAGCAGTTCATACACCGCATCCGCGGCGGCGATGCGCCAAAGCGGATCGCGATGTGACAGAAACTGCGAAGCAGATTCCACCCATTGTGACTCGGTCGACCCGCCGGCGGCAAGCGCCTCGGCATTGAGCGCCAGCTCGAACGGTTCGACGGTGTCATCAGGGCTGGTGAGCGACCGCGCGAGTACCGTCACCGCCCCGTCGGGCCGATCTCCGGTCAACAGCAGTGCCCGGGCCACGGCGCGCTGCACGCGCGGGCTGGCATGTTCAAGAAGTTCATGGAATGCAGCACGGCGGTCCGATCCGGACCCGGCCCGCACCCGCATCTCGAGCCCACGGGCCACGCCCGGCCGGGAGAAATGGCCCCGATCGGCAATGCGGGCCACTATCGCATCAAGACGGCCCCTGTCCTCACCAGGGATCGTCACCGCCGGTTCGAGCCGCCGATAGACTCGCCCGCGGTCAATGAGAACCGGGTCGGTGGCGTCGCCGGCAAGGGATAATGACGATGCGATGCCCCGCACATCCATCCCGCGAGGCGGCACAATCGTCGCGACTGCCTGTTGCCGGCCACGGTCGGATGCGAATGCGTAGCCGCGAATCAGCCCATCCCCCGCCGCGACCAGCAACCCGGTCGGATGGTCGGCTCGTGCCAGCAGGTCGTATCGGCCATCCCCGGCGAGGGCCGCCCAGAGTGGCGTGTCATCGTGAGCACCGAGCAGTGCCCAGCCATGGCCGGCCCCATCCGGCACGAGATAGAGGTCGATGCCAGTCTCGCTGCCTTCCTCCGCTGCGGCGGCCCCTACCCGACGGGCCCGGCCACGGCTGTCGCGGTAGCCCGCGGGACGACCATCCCCGGCATCGAGCATGGCCGGGCCGCGACCGCCGGCCCCGTAAGTCACGATGATGCGATCACCTTCCACCTGCATTCGGCTGGGCGAGGCCGGCAGTTGCCGGGACCACTGCTGCTTTCCCGTGGCCACCTCATGACTGGCGATGGTTCGCTTATGAGGGTGATAAGTGATGATCTCGCCCTTGGCGGTCATGCCTGCCGGCTCGACAATGCCGGTTCCCTCACCCTCGGGCACCTTTAACGGATCGATCTCAGCCACTCGGCTCAATTCGCCGCCGGAGATGGTCCAGACGCTCAGCATCCCGCCTTCATCCTCGCCTTCGGCTGCCCGCGCAGCGAAGGTGAGATGGCCATTGGGAAGTCGACCGAGCCAGTCTACGGGTGTCCAGGCATCCCCCGGAGATGGGATGGGCTCAACAGTGCCCGAATCCGCATCAACCTGCCAGAGCAGGCCGTACTGCGCGGTGCTGGCCGCATCATCCGCGGGGGCAGCCGGGCCTGTGATCAGCAGGTCATCATCGGCGAGCAGCAGGCGCCACGGCTCGCGCCCGATGGGTGTCCCTTCCCCCATCGGCAATTCAGCAGACCATAGGGTCCGCGGCGATTCGATCTCCGCGAGGTCGATCGCGCTCACCTCGAACCGGGGGTTCCCCGACCCGGACTGCGCGATGATGTAAAGCAAACTCCCCCCCTCGGCCACGAGTTTTCCCCCGGCCACCACGACCTCATCACTGCCCAGCAGCCACCGGTCTGCCACGAAGACCCACTCGGGGACCTCCCCACCGTCAGCCACATGTGGCAACTGCCCTTGGCCAGCGGCCCGATCCCAACCTTCCGGCTCGATCCATTCCGGGAATGCCATCTCCGCCGTGGACGTACCCACCACGAAGCCGCAGAACATCGCCGTTGCAAACACAATCGCCAATGAGCGTGCCAGTCCATGCCGCAGATAGCTACCAGCTTCGTGCCTTGTCGTCATCAAGGTCCTTCTCCCCAACACCGGCCACGCTTCGCGGGCATGAAGCCGGAACGTCGACCCGAGCCACATCGACAGCAGCCCGCTGCTGTGCTGCATCGCGGCGAGTCAATGTCCCTTGATATCGACCGGACCAACCATGCGATCAAGCGGGCCCCGCAGCGCCGCGGCCACGGTGGCCGGATCCTCGGCGGCACAGATGGCACTACTGACAGCAACCCCGGCGGCGCCCGCCACGACCACCTGCTCGACGTTGTCCGGGCTGATCCCGCCGACGGCCAGGTGAGGCGTTTGCGTAAAGGCCTCCCGGAATTGCCGCAAGTATGGTGGGCCGGAGATGTGATTCTTCTCCTTGGTCGTGGTGGCGAACATCGGCCCCACGCCGCAATAGTCCGCCCCGGCGGCCACCGCGGCCCGAGCCTGCTCGAGATTGGCCGTGCTCATGCCCACAAGAAGCTGAAAACCCGCAAGCCGGCGCACCGCCTCGATTGGCAGGTCATGCTGGCCAAGATGCACCCCATCGGCCCCGGCAAGCAGGGCGATGTCCGGGCGGTCATTGATGACTACCGCCACCTCCCTCCCGCGGCAGAGCGTGACGAGTTCACGTGCCCGGTGGAGCAGTTCGCCGCCTTCCAGCGCCTTCTCCCGAAGCTGCACGCAGTCCACCCCGCCGCCGATGGCCGCCTCGGTCACGGCGAGCCAGTCGCGGCCGGCACAAAGGTCCTCGCTCACCAGCAGACACAGCCGCCACTGCCGGGCCCGGCCGCTACCCATGGCAGCCATCAACTGCTGCTGAGCGGTGTAGGATCGGTACCGGATCGCCTCGATGGCACCGGCAAGCTTCTCCTGCTCCTGCACCTGCGGAAGTGTCTTTGCATACTCCTCGATTGCGCGCAGGGCCTCGGTCAGACGGGAAGCAGCCGCCGCGATCACATCGTCCTGGCGGTGGCGATGTTCCTCAGCCTCGGTGCTGATGCGCGTGCCGACATCCCCAGGGGTGTTGCGCCATGCGATCATCGCCGAGAGCGGCGCAACCGCCTCGGTCAGATCGTGTCTGAGTTGCTTGATCTCGCGGGTGAGGTCGGCATCTTCGAGCAGGAAGCGGGCTGCTTCCTCCATAACGCGCAGCGCCTCACGCGCGCGGTTGAAGTTGGCATCGACGATGCGAAGTGCAGCGGTCATGCTGAAACGGGCGGCAAAGCCCCCTTACACCGCCTGCACGGTGGCCGACTGACCGGCGCTTTCAACCGGCCGGGTCAGGTTCGTTCCGTAAAGGCCCGGCTCGAACACATGCACCTTGGTCATGTCCACATGCAGTTTCAACTGCGTGTCCGGTTCGAGTGGCTCAGCGCGGACCCGCGCCACCATCCGAACCGGGGTGCCATCGGGCTGTTTCTGATCGGGAATCTCGGCGTAGACATCCATCGCATTGCCAAGCGGCTCGACAATCGTGGCCACCGAATCAATCGTGCGGTCCGGATGATCGGCCACGCCCGGTGTAGACCGCAGATAAAGCCCTTCCGGCCGGACCCCGAGTGTGGCCTCACCGTTTTCGGCCGTCTCGGGGATCACCGCTGCCTGCTCATCGGTCAGCGGCAGGCTGAAGCCCGGCCCCTTGAAGGTCAACTCGCCATTGGCCCGTTCAAGCCGGCCACTGAAGAAGTTCATCGGCGGCGTGCCGAGAAAGCCGGCTACGAAGCGGTTGCTCGGATGGTTGTAAATGGTCAGGGGCGTGTCGCACTGCTGGATGATGCCTTCGGCCATCACCACGACGCGATCGCCGAGGGTCATGGCCTCTTCCTGATCGTGGGTCACATAGATGGTCGTGGTCTGGAGGCGGCGGTGCAGCCGCTTGAGCTCGGCCCGCGTCTCCACACGCAGCTTCGCATCGAGGTTCGACAACGGCTCATCGAACAGAAATGCCTTGGGCGCGCGCACGATGGCGCGGCCGACCGCCACACGCTGGCGCTGACCACCGGAAAGCGCACGCGGCTTGCGGTCGAGCAGGTCGCTCAACCCGAGCATTTCACCGGCCCAACGCACCCGCTGGTCGATTTCCTTGCGGGGCATGCCGCGCAGCTTCAGTCCGAAAGCCATGTTCTTGTAGACCGTCATGTGCGGGTACAACGCGTAGTTCTGAAAGACCATCGCGATGTCGCGGGCCTTGGGCGGAACATCGTTGACCACCCGGTCGCCGATGCGGATGACCCCCTCGGTCACTTCCTCGAGACCGGCGACCATGCGCAGGGTCGTGGACTTACCACACCCCGATGGCCCGACGAGGACGACAAACTCCTCATCGTTGATGACCAGGTTCAGATCGTCCACCGCCCGAACGTTGCCGGGGTAGACCTTGCCGACGCCTTCGAATACGACTTCTGCCACATTGACCTCGCTTGGCTCGGGGACCAACTTCACCGCCCGCGGCCACGCCGCCACGGGGGCTGCTCGATTCCACAGTCTAGCACAACCAGTCAGCGGGGGAAATGCTCCGCTGTCCGCAGCGGAAACGCACGTCACCCGGGTGGCATGGTCAGCACCCGCCCGCGCGACTTCGGCTGATGGCCATGCGGCGCCCCCCCTGTCACGGGCCGCCATGACCGTCGGCGGCGCCTCCGGGGTCAGCCGCTGACCACGCCACGCTGCCTCGCACTCACATGCGCTTGGCCTAGTAGCGCATCAGTCGGACGTTGGCTGCCATTTTTGACACATTTTTCCGATTTTGCGACAAAATCGGCCGGTCACTCTCATGCCACGTACCGCCGCCAAGGCGTAGTGGACGGGCAGATGACACGAGTGTCGCCGACACTTTTCCGGAGTAGACGAGCCCAATCCGAGCGTG
>PUNN01000104.1 GCA_003552605.1 Phycisphaeraceae bacterium | reverse complement strand
GCCTCGGGGCAGGTCGTGCTGAGCGGCCCCGAGCCGCTGGGGGAGGTGCAGGCGAGCATCGGGACGTTGCGCGGTCCCGACGGCGAGCGGATTCCTGCCGACTCACTTCAGGTCCGCTACGCCGTGGAGCAGGATGCCAGGAGGGGCGCCCGGTACTTCGATGGCCTGATGAGTGAACCGCCGCAGGATCCCGGCGCCACGCAGCCGGTCTGGGTGCTTGCGGAAGTGCCGCGGAATCAGCAGCCCGGATGGTACACCGGCGAACTCGAAGTGGCCGGGGGCGGTGAGCAATTCACTGTGCCCGTGCAACTGCTGGTCAGCGCCTGGACGCTGCCGGATCAGCCCGAGCGTCGCACATGGGGCGGCGTGCTGCATTCCCCGGACACCATCGCCCGGTATTATGATGTTGAGCCACTGTCCGATGAGCACTTCGCCCGGATGGAACCCACCATCGAGATGCTCGGCCAGATCGGCAACAACGTGCTGTATATCCCACTCGTGCATGGCACCCACATGGGCCACGAGACTGGCTTTGTCCGCTTCGTCGAAGGTGAGGACGGCTACGAGCCGGAATTCAGCGCGCTCGAACGCTACTTCGAGATGTGGGAGAAGCATGCCGGCGAGCCGGATGTCATCTGCCTGATCGTCTGGAAGCCGCAATTCGGCAGTCGGGCCCTGTTCCGGGGGGCGCAGCGCCAGGAGGAAGAACCGATCATGGTGACCAGGCTCGATCCGGATACCGGCGAGATGACTCCCATGCGCGCGCCGATCTACGGTGATGGCGAATTCGAGGAACCCGAGCACCTTGGCCGCGGTCTCGTACCGGAAGCCTCCGCCGATGAAGATGCCGAGCCGTTCTGGAAGGCGGTGATCGAAGGGACCCGCGATACGGTGCGGAAGCAGGGCTGGAGCGAAGAATCCGTAATGCTCGGCCAGGGGTTCGACAGCCGCCCGCTTCGCGAACAGGTGGAGGTTTTCAACCGGATCGCCCCGGGCATCCGGTGGGTGGTCTTCAGCCACTGGATCCGCGACCCCGAGCCGGTGGATGGCAAGCGGGTCGTCAGCGATGGCATGGAGGTGGGCTATGCCGAAACCTTCGGTCGTCCCTCGGCTGCGGAATTGACTGACCAATGGCCGGATATGCCGCCGCGGGAATACTTCGAGGGCGGCGCCAACCGCTCCGATGTGCTGGCGTGGTCGGGCCCGACCTCCTATCGCAACCTTGGCAAGCGGGGGAACGTCGCCCGCATCGGCCTGGACTTCTGGGCTATGCCGCGGCCGGACGGTAGTATCGGCAACCTGTTCAGCAGCAGCATCTCCGGGGCCTGGTTGTACAAGTCCAACCCCGTGAACGTGATCGCGCCCGGGCCCGATGGGGCGGTGCCGACCGTCCGCTTCCTGATGCTCCGCGAGGGGCTCGAGGAAACGGAGTTGCGAATTCACCTTGCCGCCAAACTCCCCGAACTGGATGAGGGCAAGCGGCAGCGCATCGAAACCCTGATGGAGCAGCGCCGTCAGTCCTGGGCCATGGCCGGGAGGGGCCTGGGCCAGATGCAGCTCAGCCTCGACTGGCAGGGCTTGAACGCCAGAAAACTGGAGGCGGCTGTCGAGCTGGCCGGTGAATCCGGGGCCGGGTCGTGGGACAGCCCGCCGCAACCGTAACGCCAGAGCCTGACCCGCGGCCGACCGCCGCGCTTGTGAGTCAAATCGCCATGACAAGAAGTTCATCGAAACGAATCTGCGGTCCCGATGTTGTCCTGCGTTGGGCGCTGATGGTACTGGCCGGCCTGGCGGTCCTGCTGCTGCCGGGGCGGGCGGGGCTGGCACTGATCAACCCCAACTTTACGCCGGTTGACATGGTGCAGTCGGCTGGGCGCATCGCCGTTTTGGAGGTTTCAGCGCCCGAGGACGGCCGCATGACCGCCCGCGTGTTGCGGACGCTCAAAGGTGAAGCGCCTGAGGAGCGGGCGATCCGACTCGAAGCCACGGGGGGGGACTTGCGCCCGAACGAGGCCGAGGCCGCGTTTGCCGGCAGAGACCGTGTCCCGGCGGTGTCCTTTGCCCACGAGGAGCCCGGATGGGAAGAGCCGGATGGCGCGTTGCTCATCGACACGGTCTGGTTTGCCTTCCACTACGGCGATGATGGGACCTGGCATTTGGACAGGGACCTTCAGGACGTGGAAGCCGTCTGGGCAGGAAGTGCCCGCCAGCTCAAGCGCGCCGTTGCGTACGTGCTGGAGGATCGAACGGCAGCGTTTCCCGTCGCGGCGGAGATGCGGTGGGAGAAGGTTGAAGCGCTCGGGCAGCTCGAAGGCCCGGCGAAGGGGATGCTTCGAGCGGATATGGGAGAGCCTATCGGCCGCGTGGCGATGGTGCTCTCAACCGGGGGAGACCGCCTGTACCAGGTCCGAAGCGACGGCCAGGCGCCGGTTGAAATCACCGATCAGGCCGGATTGCGGACCGCCTCGCGACGTGCCGCCGTGGGGGATTTCACCGGCAACGGCCGGGTGGACATTGCCTCCTGGGACGGTGGCGAAGTGCTTCTGGCTGTCCAGGGCGACGATGGCACCTTCGACATGCGACCTGTCGACGTCCAACTGGCGGACTGCCGCTCGCTGGCTGCGGTGGATGTCGGCGAGGGTAGGCGAAGCGGTTTACTCGCTGGCCGGCAAGATGGGCCTCCGTTACTGATCGTGCCCGAGGATGATGGCTTTGCCGTCCGTGCGCTGGCTGCTTCAGAAGCCGATCTGGGCGGCGGCGGGGTCTGTCTGGCGGCCGACCTCGATGGCAACGGCCGCTGGGATGTGGTGCAGGCGTTCAGCCGGGGGCTGGTGCTCTATGCCGGCGGTGATGAGCCCGGGACTTTTGACGAGCCTGTGAAGGTGTCCATCCCGCTGGTGGAGAACCCTCAGGCGGTGCTCGCGGCCGATTACGACCTCGACGGCCGACTCGACCTGTTGCTTGCCGGCGAAAATGGTATCGCCCTGCTTCGCCAGGAGGATGAGCTGCGCTGGGTCGATGCGACGCAGATCACCGGGGAGCTGTGGCGCCACGCCAATGT
>PUNN01000248.1 GCA_003552605.1 Phycisphaeraceae bacterium | reverse complement strand
GGTGGATGTGCTGTGCAATGACCTGATCACCGCCTACCGTGAACTCGCCGAGCAGGTGCAGCATGTGGTGCAGGGCAATGAGTTCGCGGCGATGGCCAGCGAGGAGCTTGATCTCGAACAGTTGCTGCGAAAGACCCTCGAGTTCCTGCTGGACCGTGCCGGCCCGACCAACGCCGCGGTGTTCCTGCCATCGACGGCGGATGAGTTCTCACTCGGTGGCTACATCAACTACGACTGGTCCGCCGGATCGCCGGAGGTCCTGCTGGCGCACCTCGCGGATGTGGTGGCGCCGAAGGTCACCGCGGCGACGGGCGTGACCCACATCACCGATGACCGCACGCTTCGCAAGTGGGTGGGGGATGATGCTTCCTACCTCGAGAACTGCCACGTCACGGCTGTCTGCTGCCGGGATGGCGAGGAGCCGCTGGCGGTGATTGTGCTGTTCCGGGATGGTTCCGACCCGTTCGATGCGAAGGTGATCGAAGCCCTCGGCTCGATCGCCCCGCTGCTGGGCGAATACCTCGGCCGCATCATCCGCATCCATCACCGCCACAAGCCGGGGCCGGAATACGGCAGCGCCGCATAGCGGCCCGCAGCCGGCGGATGTGTCATCGTAATATGTCATCTTTCTGTCTTCTGCGGTCGGCGCTGCCGGTGTGGATCATCAGGCTCAATACTGCTGTGTCCTGCAATTGACACCGATCAGTGCGCGGCTAACGTTGGGCGATGGCACGAAGAACCGCCCTCCGCCCGCTTGCCCGCCCCACGGTGCCGCTGACTCTGTTCATTGCCGAGCCCGAAGATGCCGGCGACGGGCAGCGAACGCGGTATCAGCTCATGGCCCGGCCCGGTGATACGATTCTCGAGCTTGCCCTGCGCCACGGGATCGCGATCGAGCATCAATGCGGGGGAATCTGCAACTGCACCACTTGCCACGTGCATGTCTCCGAAGGCCCCGAGCATATGTCCACCCCCGACGAGGATGAACGCCACCGTCTCCATCGCGCCACCGCTCCCGGCCCGACGAGTCGGCTCGCCTGCCAGGCCACCGTCATCGGTGACGGTCCGGTGACCATCATCGTGCCCGAAGAGCCGTGAACCGGTGGCACGGTTGATGCCCCGCTTTCGCACGCGCGCCAATTCTCGGGCGGGAATAAGTCAGAGGGAAACTACGAAAAGCCCGAATGACGCGAAAGCGGATTGGGTCGGAGTGCATCTCCGCCTGTCCGGGCGATCCGCTATCACCAGCGCCACAACGCTGTTTCCGGTGGATGTGGCCTTGCGAACCAATCAACTCTTCCTTTTCTCCGATTCCCATGGCTTGGAAACGCCCGCGCCATGACCACGGGTGGCGATGAACCGGGGTATGGCCACACGGGTCGGATGAACGTGGGAGAAACTTCGGAAAACGCTGAATGCGCAGAAAGAGGAGGTGTTTCGCGAATGCGCTGCTCAACGGCGCGAATGTGAATCATCAGGGGAGTTGGAAGAGGGGCGGCAATTCATCGGAGGCACGGGTGGTGATCTGCATGCAACGCAGGTGCGGCAGCGGGTGGAAACGGTGAGGGGTGGCACCGTATCGTGATGCTCATGGCCACCTGCCGGGCTTTCATCGCTGTGAATATCCCGCCACTGCCCTCGTTGCACCGGCTCAACGGGCACCTGACCCGGCTTGGGCGCGGGGTGAAGCCGGTCCCACCGGCCCTGATGCACCTGACGTTGCGGTTCATCGGTGACATGGATGAGCAACTCACCGAACCGGTGCTCGGTGCGATACGGTCGGCCGCGGCGGAGACCTCGCCCCTCACGCTGTACCTTCACGGCCTCGGCGCGTTCCCCGGGCGGCAGCGGCCGTCCGTGATCTGGGCCGGCATCGCACCGCCGGAGCCGGTGACCGAACTCGCCGGGGCCATCGCTCGCGGGCTCGAGCCGCTTGGCCTGCCGCCGGAGCGCCGTCCCTTCACCCCTCACCTGACGGTTGCGCGGGTGCGCAGCCGGCCCCCGGCGGCGCTGGGGGCACTGATGGACCGCTTCGCCGGGCAATCGTGGGGCGAAGTCCGGATCACCGCCATCGACCTGATGAAAAGCACCCTCACCCCCCGCGGGCCGGTCTACCAGAGTCTCGGGCAGGTGCCCCTCAAGCGTCCATAGGCCGGGTGTGAGGCTTCAGGGCATGCAGCCACAGCCGGGGCCGCAGCCGCCGGGGCCGGGTGGGGGTGACTGATCGCCCCGGATATTCAGACTCGCGCCGCCACCGGCGGCGAACACGCTCTGAAGCCGGTGCATCGGCTCGCCGCAAGACTCACAGGCCACCGGCTTATCGGCCTCGGCCATCGGGCGCAGCATTTCGGCTCGATGGTCGCATTTGTCGCAGGCATATTCGTAGATCGGCATCGTTGCTGCTCCTGTCCCGGTACAAAGGCCGGGATGAATCGGCTAGAGTAGGGGCCCAACGATTGTAAGTCCATGGAGGAGTTCACATGGGTAAAGCCCGCGCCGGCGCCACTCGCCGATCACTGAGTCCGGAAAGTCCCAACCCGGTGGTGATCGAGTCAATGCCATTTGACCCGGATCGTTTCGAGAACGTCCACCAGGTGGGCGGCATTCAGACCGGCTCGCTCGACCACCCCCAGCCAAATGGCGGCCAGGGCTGCCGTGTGGCCTTTGTCGACACCGGTGGGGGGCTGCGGTTCACGGTGAACCTTGACCGCGGGGGTGACATCGTCGCCGCGACGTACAAGGACATCAACCTCGCCTTCCATACGCCCAACGGCTACAAGCCGCCCAACCCGGCCTATCACCGCGATGAAGACTGGCTGGAGGGGTGGCCGGGAGGGCTGGTGACCACGTGCGGGCCGGAATACATCGGCCCGCCCCGGGTTGAGGATGGTCGGCTGGTGAGCCTGCACGGCCGCTACTCGAACACGCCTGCGGCGATCGACATGATCCACGATCCCGAGCCCCGCGCCGGGCGCACCGAGATGCTGCTGTCGATGATCATCCGTGACAGCCGCTTCTATGGACCGGTGTTCAAGGTGCGGCGGCAGATTCAGTGCCAACTCGGCGAGCCGATG
>PUNN01000148.1 GCA_003552605.1 Phycisphaeraceae bacterium | reverse complement strand
TCATCGTGGCCGTCGACCTGCTGGAGCGACCAGTCGGCCTTGAGGAACACGATCCGGCCGTAGGGGTCGTAGGCGTAGCGCTCGACCACAGCCCCAGTTCCGGGGGCCACCAGCGCCGTGACGTTCATGTTGGCATCGGTGGTGTAGTAGAGGCGCTCATCCAGCGCGGCGGTGCCGCTTTCGGGGGTGTCGCGGTCGCGCAGCACCGGTGAGTCGATGTAGCGCAGGCACCAGATGTACTGCGCGGCCACGGCCACGGCGCCCTGCCCCTCGGCGCGGCGCTCTTCGACCACCTGCCAGCTTTCGTTGTAGTAGTAGTCCACCCGCTCATCGGGGTTCTGCTCATCGCTGCCGATCAGCTTCGTGATGCGGTGGTTGAGCCCGTTGTGGCGGTAGGTGGCGATCAGGTCGCCCGCCTGGCCCTGCCCATTGTCCTCATGCACGGCCACCAGGCGGTTCCATGCATCGTAGCGGTGGTGACGGCGCTGGCCGGGATCATCCGCGGCGGGGCCGGGCCCGGGGGCGGGGGTGAAGGTGTCAGGGGTGAGTCGGGCGTGTCGGTGGGATGGGTGCCGCGGCGGAAGGTCGCGAAGGGGCGGACCGGAATGAGCCGATTGTCGGTAGCGCACGCAGCGCCCTCCAGCCCCCTGGCCCCCGGAAAACGCCCCCGCAATGCCCGCCCCGGCAACCGCCGCGCAACTGCAAGGGCCGGGCGGGGGGATGCCCGGTGCGGGCAGACGCCGCGGGATTGCCCGGCTGCCGTGGCCGGTGAGGCTCAAACCTCACACGCTGCGACAGTCAGCAGTCAGGGCAGCATCAGTATACCCACCCCGGCCCGCAACTCCAACGGGAAAAATGAAGATTGTGGCTTTTCTCCGTTTTCGGTCCGCTTCCGGCGCTTCCGGCTCGGGGGCTGGCCGTCGTGGCGGTCACCGCGGGAATGCGGCAGGGATGCTTCCCGGGGCCGAAGGCTGGGGCGCTTCCGGGAGCGCTTGCCGACCATGCCAACCCTTGCCTGCCCGCAGCGCAAGTCATGCACCCCCCCCGGGGCTCCGGCGGGAGCCCCTTTCAGGGCAAGCGCATGTAGACGCGAAACCGGGTGGCATGGTCAGCGGCTGCCCCCGGAAGCGCAGCCGATGGCCATGACGGCCTGTGATTGGGGGTTCGCCGCATGGCCGTCAGCCGCCCCCGGAAAGACGGCTGCTGACCATGTCACCCAAGCTACATGCGTTCGCCCTGGAGCCGCTTTGTTCCCGCTCGGCAATGGTCGATGAATACGATAAACTGGTACTGTTTCGTCAAACCCACACAGCCGCCGCATGGAGGGCACGATGGGCTCGGATGCTGACTTGGTCGAATCCATAACAACTCAAACGTCGGCCCGCTCCCGGGCCCTGCTCGTGGGCACGGCGCTGACGGTGGCCCAACTTCAGCACATGCTCGATGTGGTGCAGCCGCCGCCGCAGGTGGTCGGCTGCCTGCTGCCGCAGACCAGCCACGGGTGGGTCAATGGGACGATCCCGGTTCTTGGCGCGTTTTCGGATCTTGAACGCGCACTTTCGGGGCATCGCGTCGACCTTGTGCTCGTGAGCCTGCCGGCTTCGATGGCGCGCAAGACGCGGGATCTGCTCGGACGTATCGAGCAGGCGGGCATCAACTGGCGCTGGATTCCCACGCTCACCGACCAGATCACCGGCCATGCACCCAGTTCGGTTCCTGTCGAGATATTCGAGGATGAGGCCAGCGGGGAAAGCTCGCGCGATGTGCCGGACCCGGAGGCGTTGAGCAACGTCATCGACCCCGGTGAATTGCTCAACCGCCGGCCGCGGCCCAATGATGAGGCCGCCATCGCCCGGACGCTGGGTGGCAAGGTCGTGCTCGTGACCGGTGCCGGCGGCTCGGTTGGCGGGGAGCTTGCGCGGCGGATATGCCGGTATGCCCCTTCCCGGCTCGTGCTGCTCGAGCGGGACCATTCCAGCCTGACCGAGGTGGCGCGGCAGGTGGCCGGCCTCTGGCCCGAACTGGCCCGTACCGCGCTGCTGCACGATGTCGGCGATGCCGCGGCCACGCGAAAGGCGTTCGAGCAGTATCGGCCGCAGGTGGTCTTTCACGCCGCCGCGTACCGCCCGGATATCTCCGGTGAGTCGGATGATGATCCACTCACGGCCCTGGATGACAATCTCTACGCCACGCGACACGTGGTGGAAGCGGCGATCGCGGTCAATGTCGAACGGCTGGTCATGACCTCGCGATGGGATGCGCTGACCGGCCAGGGCGTGCCCGGGCGAACGCGCCGGCTGGCGGAGCGCTACCTGCTTGATCGCGGCAGCCGGGTCGCCACGCGGATGTGCGTGGTGCGATATGGCCCGGTGCTCGGCACCCTGTCGCCGATCATCGCCCAATGGAGTGAGCAACTTGCCCAGCGCCGGCCGCTGACGGTGCCCGACCGCACCCGCGCGGCCCGCTTCACGACCGTGCATGAGCTTGGCGGTCTGGTGCTTCAGTGTGCAGCGCTGATGGGCACAAGTCGACAGAGCGGCGAAGTGGTCAACCCGAGCGAACTGTTCGTCATTGACATGGGCCGGCCGGTGCGCTTGCTCGATCTGGCGCGGCGGTTCATCCGGGCTCACGGCCGCGCGCCGGATGTCGAGATCCCGATCGCGTTCACCGGCAAACCCATCGCCGCGATCGACCAGCCGCCACCGATCGACAGCGATGCCCAGGCCCTGCCGACCCAGCATTCTTCGATCAGGCTGCTGCCGGACGAGGCCCTGCCAGGTGAAGTGATGGAGCAACTGATATCACGCCTCGATGCCCTCCGCGGCGATGACCCCGCCGCGCCTTGGCACGCCGCGGACCCGGAGCAGGTGCTGTCCCTGCTTGGTGAAGCGGAAGCCACCGCGACGAGCAGCGCGTAAAACCGCCCTGGTGCATGATAGTTCGCGCCGGCTTCTTTGCGCCTTGACAGGAGCACGGGTGGCATGGTCAGCGGGCTGTCTTCAGCCCGATGGCCATGTCATTGCGCGGCCCACGTAGTCTGCCCGGCATCATGGCCATCGGCCGCAGACGGCCGCTGACCATGCCACCCGCT
>PUNN01000472.1 GCA_003552605.1 Phycisphaeraceae bacterium | reverse complement strand
TGGTCCGTCAGCCGGACGATGTATCGCTTCTGGCGCATAAGAGCCTCCTTGCTCGAAGGCCGGCGACTGTCACCGGCCAGGAGGTTCATCGGCATTCCCAACACTTAGCCATGACAAAGCAGTAGCCCTTGCTCCCCCCGGCTCAGCAGGGTGCGCCCGCGGCGGTCACCAGGTCCATGGCCACCGGCCTCGCTTCATGTGGCTGGGCGCATTCAACGGGCATCGTCACCACGTTTGCACCTGTACCGGCCTGCCCCGCTACCATTTCCGTGGCGTCCCGGACGCGGCGAAGCCCGTGCCTCCCTTGCAGTGGCGCGCAAACGTGGCGGACAGTTTGCTTATGGGCCTTTATCAGGAAACCGTGGCTTGGATCACCCGGCTGATTCGTCAGCCGGTGGGCGAGTTGACGCGGGCCCAGCGGCGGGTCCGTTACGCCGTGGACCTTGCGCGGCATTGCGCCCGGCAACTCCAGCGTGACAGGGCAAGCCACATCGCCGCGGCGTTGACCTACCGCACCCTCTTCAGCCTCGTGCCGGTGGCAGTGATGAGCATGCTCATCGTCCGCGCCCTGGTCAGCCGCGAGCAGGCGCGCGAGACGGCCCTCGCGCAGGCATACGCCCTCTTCGACGTGGCCGGTAACGGCGTGCTCACCCCCACCGACCTCGAAGTCCGCGAGCGGATCGAGGAGGTGGTCAACCCGATCATCCAGAACGCCTGGAGCCTCAACTTCGGCTCGATCGGTGCCGTGGGCATGCTGGTGCTCATCTGGGCGGCGCTGGCGCTGCTGGTGACCGTCGAGACCGCATTCAATACCGTTTACAAGGCCCCGGCAGGCCGGCCATGGCGCATGCGGATTCCCATCTACTGGGCGGTGGTCACCCTCGGCCCGTTGCTGCTTTTCGTCAGCTTCTACATGGCCGATCAGCTTTTCCACTTTCTGGCCGAGCTTGGACCGTTCGGGCCCATGCTCTCGCGCCTCAGCACGTTTACCGCCCTCGCGGCGACATGGTTGCTGCTGGTCATCCTCTACACCATGATGCCCACGGCGAAAGTGCATCTGCGACCGGCGATGATCGGAGCTTTCGTGGCGGCGATCCTGTGGGAGTTGGGCAAATACGGATTCGGGCTCTACGTCAGCGGCGCGGTACGGGACAACGTCTACGGCACGCTCGGGCTCGTGCCGCTGTTTCTGCTGTGGCTTTACGTGAGTTGGCTGATCGTGCTTTTCGGCCTCGAACTGAGCTATGCCCTTCAAACACTGCCCCGCCATCGTCTGCGACTGGCTGCACTGGATGAGCCGACCCAGGGCGTGTGGGACCCGCGGTGGCTGCTGCCGATGATGGTGACGATCTGCCGATCGTTCGCGGCCGGTCGGACCATCGGTGCCGAGTCGATGGCGCGGTCACTGAGCATCCCCATCGCGGCATCCCGAGAACTGGTGGGCCGGCTTGCAAAGGCGGGACTGGTCCGCAGTGTGGCCGATGATGGGCCGACCGGCGGGTTCGAGGAAGGGCTGGTGCCCGCTCGACCACCCAACCAGATCACCGTAACCGAAGTACTCGACCTCGCGGACCTGATTGCACGGCCGTCCACGGCAAGTCAGGCCGGCTCGAGCCGGCCGGCCTGGAGCCTGCTCGACCGGCTGACTGAATCGCAGCGCGAACTGACCCGGGACACGACCCTCGCCGACCTCATCACCACCGATGTTTCTGGAACGGCCGATACTGCTGAGCCCCAGGAATCACCGGGCAAGACCGCCCCCTCCCCACCCGACGATGGCACGCACACCACCTCCACACCCGAGGCAGCGCCTATTCCGCGGACGTAACGTGAGGCGGGCCACATTCCCCTTTCGTGGGGCGGCCTGGACGGCAAATATTATATATCCAATTAAATTTTCATGCCAATTGAGGTGTATTGCATCACGCCTCACCCGATCTGCCTTTCATTAAGGCAGCGATGGCGTAGAATGGGCGGCATATTATCACCACTGCCGGCGACACTGATGATTGAATAGGCAATTAATGGACAGAGCTGAACAGGAATTAGACATACTCGAGCAGATCAGCCAGATCCTTGGCGATGGTCTTGAGATGAGCCAGGTGTTCCAGCGTGCCATGGCCGTCCTCAGCGAACGGCTAAACGTCCAGCGCGCCTTTCTCGCCCTGCTCGACTCGGCTACCGACCAGTTGCGAATCGCCGCCGCGATCGGCCTGACACGCGAGGAGATGCAGCGCGGCCGGTATGCGCTTGGCGAAGGCGTCACCGGCACCGTCGCGCAGATGGGCCAGCCGCAGGTCATCCCCGACATCCGCCAGCATCCCGCCTTCCTCAATCGCATCGGCGGCCGCCGCGGCGAAGCCCCCACCGACGATGGCCGGGGAGAAACCGGCCCGACCAGTTTCATCTGCGTGCCCGTCAAGGATGGTGAGCACCTTGTCGGCGCCATGAGTGTCGATAAGCCATTTGCGGATGAAGTCTCTCTCGCCGCGGACGCCCGCCTGCTCAAGATCATCGCCGGCTCGATCGGCCAGACCATCCGCATCCACCACCTTGTGCAGATCGAGACCGACCGGATGCTCGCCGAGAAGCAGGAACTGCTCGGCAACCTTCACAGTAAGTACCGCTTCGACAACATCATCGGCTCAAGCCCGGCGATGCAGGATGTGCTCGGTACCATTGCGCAGGTGGCCAACAGCCGGGCCACCGTGCTGCTGCTCGGCGAGACGGGCGTCGGCAAGGAGCTTGTGGCCAAGGCGATTCATTACAACTCCGACCGGCGGGACAAACCGCTCGTGCGCGTTAACTGCGGGGCCCTGAGCCCGCAACTGCTCGAATCGGAACTGTTCGGCCACGTCAAGGGCGCCTTCACGGGCGCGGTCAAGGACAAGGTCGGCCGCTTCGAGGCCGCCGATGGCGGCACGATCTTCCTCGATGAAATCGGCACGCTCGATGCCCAGCTTCAGATCAGGCTGCTAAGGATTCTCCAGGAACGCGAGTTCGAACGGGTGGGCGACCACCGCACCGTCCGCATCAACGTCCGTGTCATCGCCGCGACCAATCTCGACCTCGAAGAAGAAGTGCGCAAAGCCACGTTCCG
>PUNN01000496.1 GCA_003552605.1 Phycisphaeraceae bacterium | reverse complement strand
TGATGGCATCGAGCCTGTGGCGCAGGTGAACCGGGCGCTGCTGGACCTGCCCCTCAGTCTGCTGCTGGCACTGACGGCCGTGCTCGCGGCGGGACTGCACTGTTATGGCTCAGCGCTGAACGATGCGCTCGATGCCCGGCACGATCGCCTGTTTCATCCCTATCGGCCATTGCCGCGGGGGGTGGTGGGCACGAGTGGTGTGGTGATACTGGCGATGTGTTGCCTGCTCGGGGCGCTGCTGGCGGCGGTGATGCTCGGGCCGGCGACGGTGGTGCTTTCCATCACCGTGGCGCTGCTGGCGCTGTTCTACAACACGGTCGGCAAATTCGTTCCCGCCATCGCCTTTGTCACGCTCGGGTTGATCCGGGCGGGGTTGATGTTTGCTCCGAATCCGGGGTTGACCTTCATCTGGCCGATATGGCTGGCGATGACGCATGTGATCGCGTGCATGGCCATCGCCCATGACCTGCAGGGCAAACGCCCGCCGCTGACCGCCTCGCAGATATGGCCGCTGACGGCGGGATGGGTGTTCTGGACGATGGCGCTGATCGTCTGGATGGGGGTGCATGGCCAGGCCCTGCCCGAGCATCTGATATGGATGTGGGTGGTGCCGGCGATCCCGGCCATTGTCTTTGCGGTGATCACCTGGTTCATTGTGGAGCGCGCTGCGGGTGAGTCCCGTCGGGCACGGCGGCAGCGGGGCAACCGGTTTGCCCACCTGGCCATCCTCTGGCTTATCCTGTATGACGCTGGCTGGCTCTTCGGCGCGGGCCTGATCCTTCAGGGCTGGCTGCACCTGGCCCTGTTCATCGTGGCCATAGGTGGCTCCCGCCTGCTCGGTTCACAGCGCCTGGCACCGGAGCCGCCCCACGGATACACCGTCACCGAGCGCAAAGAAAACGAACAACAGGAGCAGTGATGAACCATCCCCATCCGACCGCGTCCCGCCACATCCCCCTCGCCCTGTCTTGTATTGCCATCGCGGCCGCGGCGATGGCCTTCGGTGCATCACCATCGTCCGCTGCCGAGGCCGACAGCGAGGTCTACATCTCGGTGCCCGCAGCCGATGCGATCGAGCAGTTCCGCTTTTTCAGTCCCTCGAAGCTCTGGCGCGATGAGGCCACCTTCCGTATCGATGCGCCCGGACGTGCAGGGCGGCCAATTGATCGCGACGAACTTGACCTGACCCTTACCCTCACAGGCCCCGATGACAGGACTGCCCAAGCCCCCGTCCGCTTCGATCGCCCCCGGGGCCGGGATGGTGATGATGCGGTGCCGCGGGAGGCCGAAGTCACGATCGATCTGTCCGACTGGCCGGATGGTGAGGTGACCGTCGACCTGAACATCGAGCACGATCCAGACAATGAGGTGACCGAGGCATTCGATGACCCATCATCGCAGCAGTTCCGGATCGTCCGCGCCAAGGTGGCCGCCATTGCCGAGCCGTATCGCGAGGAAATCCGCACCTGGCTGGATGATCACAACCGCGCCGAGCCCATCTGGGGCCACATTCCGCAATGGAGCAACCTCGCAGCGGCCCTTGACAACCCTGAATCTCCTTATGAAGGCCTCCGCGGTTTCCTGCTGCGCAGCTACGACAACCCTCAGCTTCGACGCAAGCAGCCGTATACGCTCTACATTCCCGATTCGATCGATGCGGATGAGCCGATGCCGCTGATGATTCTGCTGCACGGCTCAGGGGGTGATTACCGAAATCTCATTGCCGACTACGCTGCCGGGCAGCGCTTCGAGGAACATCCAATGCTCATCGCCAATGCCGGGGCCTTCTTCCACCAGGAGTACCGGCACATGGCGCTGAACGATGTGCGATGGGTGATCGAAGACACGAAGGCCAAGTACGATGTCGATCCCGACCGCATCTACGTGCAGGGGATCAGCCTCGGCGGCCGCGGCTCTCTTGAACTCGCGGCGTTGATGCCCGATACCTTCGCCGCCATCTGCCCCCAGGGCATCTACGGTGTGATCGGCGACATGATCGACCCCGCCACCGCGGTGCGCGAGACCGACCGGGTCGCCACACGGCTGGCCGCGCGGGTCGACATTCGCACCTTTCTGCCCAACCTCATCAACACGCCCACGGAAATCATCTTCGGGTGGTATGACAGGGCCACACCGCCGTTCCACGCGCTCACGGTTGACATGACACTTCGCCATGCCGGGGCGACGGTGCGCACCCGCGGGTTCGATGCCGGCCACAACATCACCGTCCCCGAGTACGACTGGGCAAGCACGCGAAAGTGGCTGCTCGAGCATCAGCGCAACCATGAGCCCCGGCGGGCGGCGCTTCGCGTGACCAACCTACGCTTCAATCGCGCCGACTGGGTCGAGGTGCATGCGCTCGAAGATTACAGCGACATTGGTGATGTCGATGCCCATATCGAGGAAGACTCCGAGGCGCTTCGCGTAAAGCTGCACAACATCGCTGCGGTGACCTTGGACCCACCGTTCGAATACGAGCACATCAAGGTCAATGGCGGCCCACCCCTGCCGGCACCCGATGGGCCGGTGACACTCGTGGCCGGGGCCGATGGCCGGATCGAGGTCGGTGAGTGGGAAACGCCGGCGGATGAAGCGCCCACCAAGCGGCCCGGACGTGCCGGCCCATTGTGGGATGCCTGGTCTGAGCCGGTGGTCTACACATGGGATGATCAAGGTGGCGGCAACCGGCGGCTGCTGGAGATCAGCGCCCGTGTTTCCAGTCGCTGGGACATGAGTTTCGGGGACCGGCATCTGCCGGTGAAATCGTTTGCAGACGTCGATGAAGAGACCCGCGAGGAGGCCAACGTGATTCTTTTCGCCTCCCCCGGTCGCCTTGCCGAACTGGTCGATGAGACCTACTTGCGCTACCCGCTGCAAGCAGCGGGGGGCGATGGTGATGATGACGAGGCCGCGGAAAGCCCTGCATCGTGGGCCGAGGCCGATCTTCGCATCGCGCTGCTGCCGTCACCATGGGCGAGTGACCGCTATCTTGTGGTGGTCGAGACCACGGCGGGACGGCCGTTCAACCTGCATGAGTTGGGTTGGTGGGATAACGGCCTCCGCACCGACTGGGTCGTCGCCGCGACCCGTGATGGTGGCGGCGG